>DSDX01000190.1 GCA_011048485.1 Candidatus Aminicenantota bacterium
AGGCGTCTCCGACCTCGAATCGCAGCCGGGGCTCGCCGACCCCGGCGCACTCAGCGAAGGCTCTCGCCTGCCCGATGCGGCGCTCGCTGAGGTCGACGCCGACGACCTCCGCGAGCTGGCCATGTACTTCGAGCACACCGCCAAGGACTATGATGAAGCCCTCCGTGTCGCGACGGACGGGCTGGCCCTGGCGCTGGGCAAGGCGCCTGACGCCGCAAGGGACTTCGAGAAGAGGATCGCCCGCCTCCGGGCCAAGAAGTCCAGACGGGAAGGAGGCTGCCGACGATGAAAGCCATGGTCCTCGCGAAATTCGGGCCTCCGGAGGAGCGTCCTCTTGAGCCGCACCAGATCGCCGTCCCCGAGGTTGGGCCGCGGGACATCCTCATCAAGGTCAAGCGCTGCGGCGTCTGCCACACCGACCTCCATGTCGTCGAGAACGAGCTCCCTGAGGCCCGGCCGCCTCTCGTCCCGGGACATGAGGTCATCGGCGTGGTGGAGCGGGCGGGAGCCCAGGCCGCGCGGTTCGCCCTCGGCCAGCGGGTCGGCGCGGCTTGGCTGCGCTCGGCCTGCGGGGCCTGCCGCTTCTGCCTGAGCGGGCGAGAGAACCTGTGCGAATCGGCGCGTTTCAACGGCTATCACGCCGACGGCGGGTACGCGGAGTCCATGGTTGTCGGCGAGGACTTCGCCTACGCCATTCCGGACGGTTTCGGCGACACCGAGGCCGCCCCGCTCATGTGCGCCGGGATCGTCGGCTACCGGGCGCTTGTCCTGAGCGAGGCCCGGTCGGGCGGCGTGCTCGGCCTGTACGGATTCGGCGGTTCGGCCCACATCGCCATCCAGGTCGCCCGCCGCCGGGGGATCGAGGTCTTCGTCTTCACGAGGAGCGCCAAGCACCAGGAGCACGCCCGCGCGCTCGGGGCCGCGTGGGTCGGCACGGCCCGGGACGAACCGCCGGCCAGGCTGACGAACGCTATTATCTTCGCCCCGGTCGGAAGCCTCTACCTTGACGCCCTTCGGGTCATGGACCGGGGCGGCACGGTCGTCTCGGCCGGCATTCACATGTCTCCCGTCCCGGAACTGGACTACGACGTCCTGCTCTACCAGGAGCGGAAGATGCTCAGCGTCGCCAACGCGACGCGCCGGGACGGGGAGGATTTGCTTCGGGTCGCGGCCGAGATCCCGGTGCGGACGACCGTCAAGACCTACCCGCTCGAGGCCGCCAACGAGGCCTTGGCCGACCTCAAGGCCGGGCGGATCGACGGGGCCGCCGTCCTCGAGATCGGCGCGTCCTGATCTAAACGGGGACATGTCCCGGTCCGGTACGTGTCCCCGCTGATTTCTTGACTAGCGCGCGAACCTGCGCAGCCCGGCCTCCCGGGCCCACCCCATGGCCTCGGCGAACTCGGCCGCCGTGATCCTCCTGTTGATCGCCGGGTAGCGGGGCGCTTCGTGTTCCGGGCGGTACTGGCGCATGACGTTGACATAGCTGTCGCGCGAGAGCTCCCGGGCGATGAACTGGAACACGTCGCGGGTTCCGGCGACCCGGCCGGGCAGGACGAGATGGCGGATGAGGAGACCCCGGGTGGCCAGGCCGTTATCGTCGACGCGCAGGGCGCCGACTTGGCGGTGCATCTCCCGGTGGGCCTCCCGGGCGTAGTGGGGGTAGTTGAAGGCCTCGGCCGAATACCGGGCGGCCTCGGCCGGGTCCCAGTACTTGAAGTCGGGCATGTAGATGTCGACGATCCCGTCGAGGCGCCGGATGATCTCCGCCTTCTCGTAGCCGCCGGTGTTGTAGACGAGGGGGATGCTCAGCCCGCCGGCCGCGGCCAGGTCGAGGGCGGCCACGATGCCCGGCAGGTAATGGGTGGGCGTCACGAGGTTGATGTTGTGGCAGCCGATTCCCTGAAGGCCCAGCATGACGGCGGCCAGGCGCTCGTCCGGGATCTCCCGGCCGTGGCCCTCGAGGCTGATGTCGGCGTTCTGGCAATAGAGGCAGCGCAGGCCGCAGTTGGAGAAGAAGATCGTGCCCGAGCCGCGGGTCCCGACGAGGGGCGATTCCTCCCCGAAATGGGCGAAGGCGTTGGAGATCTTGACCGTGGCCGAGCCCCGGCACTTGCCGAGCTGGCCCCGGGTGCGGTCGACGCGGCAGTCTCTCGGGCAGAGGGAGCAGTTCCGATAGAGCTCCTTGAGCGCCCTGGCTCTCAGGCCCAGCTCGCCGCTCTTGTGAAGGGCCACATAGGAGGGGAGGTCCGACGAGGGACCGCCGCCTTCGCGCCGGCCGGTCCTGGTCCCGCCTCGAGAACCGGCGAAGAGAAGGGGAGCGAAGGCCGCCTCTTTGAGGAAATCCCGTCTCGATGCTCCGCTCATGATCTCCGCCACCTTAGATATAGGACCCCGCCCTCCCGGTGTCAAATCAGTTCGCGGAGTGGACGGCCGAGCCGATTGCAATGACGGCCCCTTTACGCTATATTAGGGCCGATCTTCCGTCCTGCGCGCCCGTAGCTCAGTTGGATAGAGCGTCTGACTACGAATCAGCAGGTCGGGTGTTCGAGTCACCCCGGGCGCGCTCTTTTGTTTCCCATGTACGAAAGCGACCGGACGGACCCTCTCTCAGCCCCGCACCCTGACCCACCGGCCCGATCGGTGCGATTCGACCGCGGCGTCGATGACGCACATCATCTCGTGGCCGGTCCTGAAGTCGGGGAAGGTCGCCTCATAGGGTTTCCCGGCCCTCTTCGCCGCCAGGGCTTCGTAGTAATCCCGGAACAGGTTGAAAATGGCGTCGTGGTAGCCGGTGGGATGGCCCGTCGGCAGGGCGGCGTACTTCCGCGTTCCCTCGGCCTGGAGCAGCGGCGACTCGTAGAAGGTCTCGTTCCCTTTCTCGCGGTGACCGATCCAGAGGGCGTTGGGGTGGATGTGGCTCCAGGCGTACGATTCCCTCGATCCGAAGACCTGGAGCTCGATGTCGACCTTGCGCCCGGCCGCGGCTTGGCAGGTCGTGAAACTGCCCCGGGCCCCGTTCTCGAGCCTGAGGAAGACCGAGGCGTAGTCGTCGAGCGTGACGGCCACGTCCTCGGTATCTTGGCCCGCTCCGGCCCCGAACGACAGGGCCCCGGCCTTCGGCTTGCGTCGCTTGGGCAGGCAGGTGTGGAGCTCGGCCATGATCTCGACGATCCTCTGTCCAGTGACGAACTGAACGAGGTCGAACCAGTGGCTGCCGAGATCGGCCACGACATTGGCCTTTCCGGCCACCTTCGGGTCCAGCCGCCAGGTATAGTCCGTTTCCAGGAACAGCCAATCCTGGAGGAAGTGCCCCACGAAGGCCCTGACCTCTCCGAGGTCGCCCCGTTTTCTGCGGGCCGCGGCCTCCTGGACGACAGGGTAGTAGCGGTAACAGAAATCGACGGCGGTCAGGGTGCCGTGTCTGCCGGCGAGCTCCACGAGCGCGGCCGACTCGCGCGAGTCGAGGGCCAAGGGCTTCTCGGACAGCAGCTCCTTGCCGGCCCGGATCGCTCTGCCGTTGATGTCGAAGTGGACGTTGTTCGGGGCGCAGTCGTGAACGACCTCCACCCCCGGATCGTCGATGAGGGCGTCGGCGCTGTCGTAGACCTTGGCGATGCCGAAGGCCCCGGCCGCCGACCGGGCCAGTCTGGTGTTCGTGTCGGCGACGGCCACGACCTCGAC
The DNA here is from genome assembly GCA_011048485.1 of Candidatus Aminicenantota bacterium. Classification (GTDB taxonomy): domain Bacteria; phylum Acidobacteriota; class Aminicenantia; order Aminicenantales; family Saccharicenantaceae; genus RBG-16-66-30. The sequence goes on from DSDX01000190.1 coordinate 3,685, forward strand.
GCCGGCCAGTCGCCTCAACATCTCGAGATGGACCTTGCCGATATAACCAGCGCCGATGAGCCCGACCTTGATCGTCTTCATGGGGACCTCCGATCGCCCCCCAGCATAGACCAAGGCATCGACCCCGTAAAGGGCCGCGGCCGGGGAATTCCCTGAAGCGATAGCGTGGAAGTGCCGTTCCGTGAGGCCTATCCCCGGCGGCCGGCAGGGACGCGCGCGCCGGTTGGGCGGGCTAAAAGCTCAGGCCGGCCAAGGCCATCCAGCATGAATTCTTCATGGAATCGCCCGGCGCCGGGCCTTTGATGATGTTCATCGCACCGAGATTGTAGCGGCCCTCGACGGACAGGGTGACGCCGGACAGCTTGAGGGCCAGGCCCGCCCCGCCCACGATCCCGAAGTCGAGCCTCTCGTGGTCTCCGGTCAGGTTCGCCTCTTCGACTCCCATGACGCCCTGGGCCTTGATCAGATAGGCTCCATATCCGCCGGCGACGAAAAAGGGCCGGACCGGCCCATAGAGCACGGGATCGAGCTTGACCAGGACCGGGATCTGGACGTAGTCGAACCGATACTCGAGCTCGGCCGGCTCGTAGCGGCCGCCCATTCGGACGTAGAGGAAATCGGCCTCGAAACCGAGATGGCGAACCCCGTTCTCGAACGATATCCCGCCGGCGAAGAAGGGGAGCCCTTCCCAGGCGAAGGGGAGCGGCAAGTCCGACGTCTGCGTGAACTTGGCCAGCGAAAAGCCGCCCTTGACGCCGATTTCGGCCTCCAAGGACGAGGGGACGGCCACTGCCGCGATGGCGGCAGCTAGCAAAACCACCCCGAGTCGTTTCATCCGAGCCTCCTTGTCTTGCGGACCCTCTCTTCTATCTTATCACATCACGTCCCGACACGCCCGGCTCGCGGACTCCCTCGAGAGACCTTCCCGCCGATCGGTGATGAGCGATGAGGATCGCCGGGTCAGAGCTGGAGGGGAGTAAGAGGCAAGGCCCTGAGTGAAGCCAAAGAGAGAGATCCTCCCGGAATCGGGGGACGAACAAATCGACATAGGTAGGTCCTCACGGACTGTCCCTGTCACACCACCGTACGTACGGGTCCGTATACGGCGGTTCGGAAGGTTATGC
>DSDX01000189.1 GCA_011048485.1 Candidatus Aminicenantota bacterium
CTTGAATTCTATAGGGCTGAGGTCCCCGCTCTCTCCGGCGGCGCGGCGGCTCTCCAGGCCGAGGTCGTCAAGGCCGTCGCGGCCCTTGAGGACTTCGAGCGGTTCCTGAAGGGCGAACTGCTGGCCAGGTCGACGGGGAACTTCCGCATGCCCGACCCGCACCTGCGAAGGCTCCGCAGGACGACCCAGGGCCATCTGCCCATCCTCGAGGACATCGTCCAGCGCTCCCTGGCCGACTTCAACAACATCCGCCGGGACATGTTCCTTGTCTGCATCCCCTTCTACAAGATCATGTATCCCGAGATCGATATCGAGCAGCTCGGGCGGACGAAGGGGGAGGAGGCCACCCGGACCACGGTCATCCAGGGCGTGCTCGACAAGATCAAGGACGACCATGTCAGCCGCGAGGAGTTCGTCGAGCGCATCAACGCGAGCATGGGCGGCATCAAGGAATTCATCCAGAGGAAGGGCCTCCTGGACCTGCCCGCGGAAACCCTGACCATCAAGCCCATGCCGGGCTACTTCCCCCCCGGCCGCTGGGAGATCCTGGCGTCGCCGGGCGCCTTCGAGGCGGCGGGCGACTTCAGCCTCTATGTCAAGCCCATCCCCGAGGCCTGGTCGGACGAGGAGGCCGCCTCTTTCCTCGAAGAGCACAGCAATTACTATATCGATTTCATGACCATCCAGAAGATCTATCCGGGCACCTTCGTCCCGACGGTCATGACCCGCAGGAACCCCTCCGTGATCCGGCGCGTGGCCCCCAATCAGGGGCTCCTCAAGGGCTGGCCGATCTTCCTCGAGGCCCTGTTCATGGAGAACGGCTACAAGGACTACGACCTGCGGACGCGGCTGAACCAGCTCAAGCTCCTGCTCAAGACCGTCATCGACTTCCAGATGGACGTCAACGTCCACGAGGGCACCTGGACCAAGGACAAGGTCATGGACTACATGACCGTGCGGGGCTTCATGACCCGGACCGAGGCCGAGCGCCGCTGGAACCAGATCGTCCTCAACCCCGGCGCCGCCGCGCAGCCGTACATCGGGTACCAAGAGATCCTCGACATGGAGAAGGACTGCCGCAAGCTCAAAGGTGACGCCTTCACCGTCAAGGAGTTCCTGCAGAAGCTCCTCGGCCACGGGGCCATCCCGCTCCGGCACCTGAAGACCTTGATGGCCCAATGATCCTCGAAGGGGGGCGCGCGCCGGCGGCGCGCGCCCCCCTTTTCATCTCATGAGGCTCGTCGATTCCCACGCTCACCTCGACATGCCCGAGTTCGACCCCGACAGGGCCGAGACCGTCCGCCGGGGCTTCGCCGCGGGGATCGTGGCCATCCTCTGCCCGGCCGATCTGACACGGCCGGCGAGCCTTCCGGCCCTCGAAAGCCTGGCGGCGGAGTTCCCGACGGTCCTGGCCGCGGCCGGCGTCCACCCCCATCAGGCCCCGGCACTCACGCCGGGACGGCTGGGCGAGCTGGAAGAGTTGGCCCGTCGCGGGGCCATCCGGGCGATCGGTGAGATCGGGCTCGACTATCACTACGATCTCGCCCCTGCCGGCGTCCAGCGGAGGGCGCTCGGGGAGCAGCTGGCCGCCGCGGCGAGGGCGGGGCTCCCGGTCATCATCCATAGCCGTCTGGCGGGACAGGACATCGTCGCCGCGATCGACGGCGAGCGTTACCACGGAGGAGGCATCCTCCACTGCTTCACGGAGGACTGGGCCACGGCCCGGGCCGCGCTCGACCGGGGCTTCTATATCTCGTTCTCGGGCATCCTGACCTTCCCCAAGGCCGGCGACCTCCGTGAGGTCGCAGCCAAGGTCCCCCTCGACCGTCTTCTCGTCGAAACCGACTCGCCTTACCTGGCCCCCGTCCCCTACCGCGGATCCGGCCGGCGGAACGAGCCCGCCTTTGTCGTCGAGACCGCCCGGGTCCTGGCCGCGGCCCGGGGCCTTTCCCTCGAGGATCTGGCCGAGGCGACGACCCGCAATTTCTCCGGGCTGTTCCCCTTCGAGGGAGAGGGGGGCCGATGACCTCGCCCACCCCCTTGCTCGACCGCTGGTCGGCCGACACCAAGGCCAATGACATGTCGGCTCTCTGCGAAGACATCCGGGCCGACCTCGGCCGGGTCGAGGACCGGCTCGCGTCCTGGTCCCGCTCGTCCAATCCCCTGACCGCGGAGATCAGCCATTACGTCCTGGGCAAGAAGGGCAAGCGCCTGCGCCCGGCCCTCGTCCTCCTGACCTCCCGGCTCTTCAGCCAGGGCAGCGAGGAAGCGGTCTTCCTGGCCTCCCTCGTCGAGCTCCTCCATACGGCCAGCCTTATCCACGACGACATCGTCGACAACGCCGTCGTGCGCCGCGGGACGAAGTCCGTCCATGCCAAGTGGGGGCCGAACATTACCGTCCTGCTCGGGGACTATCTCTACATCAAGTCGATCGGCTTGTCGCTCCAGTCGCGCCACGAGCGCGTCATCCGCCTCCTGACCGAGGTCTCGGCCCGCATGATCGAGGGCGAGCTCGACGAGTTCGCTTTGGCCGGCGATGTCGGGATCACCGAGGACCGGTATCTGAACATCGTCGAGAACAAGACGGCCGCCCTGTTCGCCGTTTGCTGCCGCATCGGCGCGATCCTCGGCCTGGCCTCGCCCGAGGAAGAGGAAGCCGTCGCCGCCTACGGCCTGAACCTGGGCAAGACCTACCAGATCGTCGACGACATCCTCGACTTCACGGGCGACGAGCGGGTCCTCGGCAAACCGGTCCTGTCCGATCTCGCCGAGGGGCGGATCACGCTGCCCCTCATCCGGGCGCTCGGGGCCGGCGGCCAGGCCTGGAGGCGGCGCATCGAGCCGCTCGTCGGCCGGAAGGACATCTCCGGCGAGGAGCGGCGCGGGCTCATCGAGGACATGACCGCCCAAGGGGCCTTCGCCCTTGCGGCCGGCCGGGCCAGGATGTTCGCCGAGGCGTCCCTCAAGGCCATCACCCCCTTCCCCGACTCGGGGCCGCGCGGAACGCTCATCCACCTGGCCGTCGTCGGGCTCCTGCGGAACCGCTAGGTCACGACGGAAAGGAGGAAGCATGACCGAGATCGAAGTCAAGATCCGGATCGACGATCCCAAGGCGGCCAGGGCCAGCACCCTCGCCCTTGGCGCCGCCGTCGCCCGGGACAGGCACCTCGAGACCAGCGTCCTTTATGATTTCGCCCCCCCGGTCCTCGGCGCCAGCCGCCGCGTTCTCCGGCTGAGGACGGCCGGCCGAAGGGCCACGCTGACCTACAAGGGCGAGCCCCGGAAATCGCGCTCTTTCAAGGTGCGCGAAGAGCATGAGACCCAGGTCCGGGATCCCAAGGCCGCGCGAAGGATCCTCTCGGCACTCGGCCTCAAGGAGGTCTTCCGCTACCGGGTCCACAGAACGGTGTTCCAAAAGAGCCGTCTGACGATTTGCGTCGACGAAACGGCCGCGGGATCGTTCATCGAGCTCGAAGGCGAACGCCATGAGATCGTCCGGTTCGCCCGCTCTCTCGGTTTCGGGCGGACCGACTTCATCACCCGCAGCTATGTCGAGTTGTTGGGAGATCGGGGGGGAGGGAGCGGGCCGGATCGAGGCGGGGACGTCCGGCCTTAGTCGTCCTTGTCGAGGTCGCTCCCGTCTTCGCTCTCGTCCTCTTCGTCGTCCTCGTCGGCTTCGACCGCATCGGCCTCGGTCTCCTCGTCGGCGACGACTTTCTCGGCCGCGGTGTCGGCCTCCAGGGCCTCCTCGGCGATGCCGCCGCCCACGAAATCGCGCTCCTCGCCGTCGGGGATGTCATCCATCCGGGTCGGGATGATCTCGTACTCGACGAGCCCCCTGCGGACCTCGGCCTGGGCGATGCGGACGGGGCTCTTGGATCTGGTCTCGAACTTGGGCTTGGCCCCCTTGAGAAGCTGTTTGGCCCGCTTGGCGGCCAGGATGATGAACCGGTACTTGCTGTCGATCGTCCCGAATGCGTCCAAGGTGTATCGGCTCCTGCGGAAGATTAGGCGAAATGAATGGCTTACTATACCAGAAACCGGCCCCGGGCGCAAGCGCAAAATCGTTTTGACAAGGGCCGGCATCCTGTGCTATTTAGAGTCATTTTCGGACGCCAGGAGGTCCCATGTCTCAAGGCATGACCGCGAACGGCTGGATGTTCTTCATCTTCGCCTGGGGCTTCATTTTCGCCCTCGTCTTCTACTGTTTCCGCCGGGTCCTGCTGGGCAAGCGGCCCGAGATCGTCGTCGAGGCCGGCGGCCGCGAGCAGTGGGGCTCGCGCCTGGGCCTCATCCTGGCCGTGGCCGGCAACGCCATCGGCCTGGGCAATTTCCTGCGCTTCCCGGTCAAGGCCGCGGCCAACGGCGGCGGGGCCTTCATGATCCCCTACTTCGTCGCCTTCGTCCTCCTGGGCATCCCGATGATGTGGGTCGAGTGGACCATCGGCCGGATGGGCGGGGCCAAGGGCCACGGCACGGCCCCGGGCATGTTCAACATCCTGTGGAAGAAGGCGCCCTCCAAGTACCTGGGCGCCTTCGGCATCGTCATCCCCTTCCTCATCGTCATCTACTACAACTTCGTCGAGTCGTGGTGCCTGGGCTATTCCTGGTTCTCGATCACGGGCAAGTACTTCGGGCACGCCAACCGGGCGGCCATGGGCCAGTTCCTGCGGGGCTTCCAGGGGGCCGAGTCGAACGAGTTCTTCTCCTCGCTGGTGCCCATCTTCATCTTCTGGGGCATCACCATCGCCTGCAACTTCTTTTTCCTCTACAAGGGCATCTCCAAGGGCATCGAGGTGCTGGCCAA
>DSDX01000368.1 GCA_011048485.1 Candidatus Aminicenantota bacterium
CCTTTGGCGGTCCTTGAGCGCCAGCAGGTCCTTCATGACGCGGGCGAGATCGCCGCTCCAGTCCCTGGTCCCGAAGGCGTCGTGGAGCTCCCGGTAGAGGGCGTAGAGCTCGAGGTAGACCTTGTGGCGGGCGGGGTTCGGCCTGAAGACCTTTCGCTTGACGCCGCCCATGGCCGCCTGGGCCTGGGCGAACGTCGCGTGCCCGCCGCCTTTGGCCCCGGCCGCGACGGCCCCGGCCATGGCCGCGCCCAGGGCGCAGGTCTGGGCGGACCGGGCGACCTTCATCGGCAGGCCGGTGACGTCGGCGTAGATCTGCATGACCAGGGGGTTCTTCTCGGCGATGCCGCCGCAATTGACGACGTCGCGGATCCTGATCCCGTACTCCTCGAAGCGGCGGATGATGGCCAGGGCCCCGAAGGCCGTGGCCTCGATGAGGGCCCGGTAGATCTCCTCCGGCCTGGTGTGGAGCGTCAGGCCGACGATGAGGCCGGTCAGGCGCTGGTCGACCAGGATGGTGCGGTTGCCGTTGAGCCAGTCGAGCGCGAGAAGGCCCGATTCGCCCGGCCTGAGGGCGGCGGCTTTGCGGGTCAGGGCCGCGTGGGAGCCTTTCTTGGGACCGCCGGGCTCGATGACCTCGACGAACCAGTTGAAGATGTCACCGACCGCCGACTGGCCCGCTTCGAGGCCGAGATAGCCGGGCAGGACCGAGCCGTCGACGATGCCGCACAGGCCGGGGATGTCGGGGAGTTTTTTGGTCGTGGGCCAGACGCAGATGTCGCAGGTGCTGGTGCCGATGATCTTGACGAAGCGGCCGGTCTCGACCCCCGAGCCGACGCCGCCGAGGTGGGCGTCGAAGGCCCCGACGGCGACGGCGATCCCGGGACGGAGGCCGAGCTTCTTGGCCCATTCCTTGGTCAGGCCCCCGGCGGGGACGTCGGAGGTGTAGGTCTTGGCGTAGAGCCGGTCGCGGAGAGCACCGAGGCGCGGGTCGAGCTTGGCCAGGAACGGTTTGGCCGGGAGGCCCCCCCACCTGTCGTTGAACATGGCCTTGTGACCGGCCGCGCACCGGCTCCGCTTCATCCGCAGCGGGTCGGCGACGCCGGTGAGGAGGCCGGGGATGTAATCCGCGCATTCGACCCAGGAGAAGGCGGCCGAGGCGACCTTGGGGTCGACCCGGAGGCAGTGGAGGATCTTGCTCCAGAACCATTCGGACGAATACGTGCCGCCGCACTTGGCCAGGTACTCGGGGTGCTCGGCGGCGGCCAGGGCCGTGATCTCGGCGGCCTCGGCGTGGCCGGTGTGGTCTTTCCAGAGCCAAGCCTGGGCGTTGAGGTTCCTCTTGAACTCCTTGTAGAGGGCCAGGGGCTTGCCGGCCCGGTCGACGGGGAGGGGTGTCGAGCCGGTCGTGTCGACGCCGATGCCGATGACGGAGAAGGGGTCGAAGCCCTTGACCTTCTTTTTCGCCTCGGCCAGGGCGGCGGGGACGGCCTTTTCGATCCCCAGGATCCAGTCGGCCGGGTTCTGGCGGGCCAGGTTCGAGTCCTTGGGGTTGAGGAGGACGCCCGCCTTGCCGCTGGGGTAGTCGAATATCGCGGTCCCGACCTCGCGGCCGTCGGCGATGTCGACGACGAGGGCGCGGACGGAATTGGTGCCGAAATCGAGCCCGAGGGCGTACTTGGCGGTTCTCATGGGCTTGAACCTCCGCGAGGGGCGTTCCCCGGCTTAGCCGTGGGGGCACGGACCAGGTCCATGCCCCGGATAACCTGTCAGGCCTATTATACTCAGAGGCGGGCGGGGGGCAACCTCATGGGGACATGGACCGGGCACGTGTCTCCATCGGCCATGTCTCCATCAGCCTTGCTTGGCAGCCCGAACCCGGGCCGGGGAGGTGTACCTTTGGCACGTGTCCCCGGATAGGGGCTGCCCCCAACGGGGCGTCCCGCGCGAATTTGAAACTTTGGATGCGAGGCATATAATATCGGGCACACACACGCGTCCGGGAGGAGCTATGAGAAACCGGTTGTCTTGTCGCGGGCTCGTTTTCGCCGCCCTCGCATCCCTGATCCTGTTCATGGCCGCCCAGGCGCGGCCGCAGGCCCCGTCCCGCTTCACGGAGGACCTGCTCCAGGGCTTCGAAGCCCGGGCCCTAGGGCCGTATCGGGCCGGGTCCTGGGTGACGGCGTTCGCCGTTCCGGCGGGCCCGTCGCGCGAGCACCTCTACACCTTCTACGTCGGGACGCGGAACGGCGGCGTCTGGAAGACGGTCAACAACGGGACGACCTTCGAGCCCATCTTCGACGGCCAGCCCAAGCTCTCGATCGGCGACGTCGCCGTGGCCCCCTCGGATCCGAACGTCGTCTGGGTCGGCACGGGCGAAGCCCACTGCGCCCGCTCGTCGAGCTCGGGCGACGGCGTCTGGAAGTCGACGGACGCGGGCGAGACCTGGACCCACATGGGCCTCGCGGATTCGCACCACATCGCCCGGGTCGTCATCCATCCGAGGGACGCGGACGTCGTCTACGTGGCCTCGATGGGCCGGCTCTTCTCGGACAACGCCGAGCGGGGCGTGTTCAAGACGACCGACGGCGGCCGGACCTGGGCGAAGGTCCTCTTCGTCGGCGACAAGATCGGGGCCGTCGACCTCACGCTCGTCGAGTCGGCGCCCGACACGCTCTACGCGGCCATGTACGACAAGATCCGCCTGCCCTGGCACTACGAGCTTGGCGGCCCGGAGAGCGCCATCTACAAGACGACGGACGGCGGCAAGAGCTGGGCGCGGCTGGGCGGCGGGCTGCCGACGGGGCGCATCGGGCGGATCGGCTTCGACGTCTATCAGAAGGATCCGGATATCCTCTACGCCGTCGTCGAGAACGGCAACCGCCGGGCGCCCACGGCCGCGGAGGCCGAGCAGGACAAGCGTCGGGGGGGCGAGCCGACGCAGAGGACCATGGGCAACGAGGTCTATCGCACGGACGACGGCGGCCGGACCTGGCGCAAGGTCAACGCCGGCCACGAGGATGCCCTCAACAAGGCGCCGTACTCGTTCAACCAGCTGCGTCTCGACCAGAACGATCCCGAGACCGTCTACATCACCGGCGTGTCCGTGGCTTCGACCAACGACGGCGGCAAGACCTGGAAAGGCCTGGGCTGGCCGACCGACGGGGTCATGCCTCGGGCCTTCGGCGACTGGCGGGCCCTGTGGGTCGATCCCCTCGACTCGAACCGGCTCATTTTCGGCTCGGACGGCGGGGTCAACATCTCCTACGACCGGGGCAAGACCAGCCATCACGCCTACAACATCCCGCTCGGCGAGTTCTACGCCATCGGCGTGGATATGGAGGACCCTTACAACATCTACGGCGGCCTGCAGGACCACGATTCGTGGAAAGGCCCCTCCAACGGCTGGGCGGGAGAGATCGGCCCGGCCGACTGGGTGACGGTCGGAGGCGGCGACGGCATGTACAACTGCGTCGACCCGACCGACCCGCGCTGGCTCTACAACAACCGTGAGATGGGGACGATGTGGCGGTTCGACCAGGAGACGGGCGTCCAGACGCAGATCACGCCCCGGCGGGAGGGCGGCCGGCCCGCGCTGCGGTTCAACTGGACCCCGCCCATCGCGCTCTCGCCCCACGATCCGTCCGTCCTCTACACCGGGGCCCAGGTCGTCTTTCGGTCCGACGATAGGGGCGACAACTGGCGGGAGATCAGCCCCGACCTGACGACCGATGAGGACGCCAAACAGCACGGCGAAGGCTACATCTCCTACTGCACCCTGACCACGCTGGCCGAATCGCCGGTCGAGTCGGGCGTCATTTGGGCGGGGTCGGACGACGGCAAGGTCCAGGTGACAAGGAATGGCGGGGCGACCTGGCTCGACCGGACGGCCAAGCTCGCGGCCGCGGGCGGGCCGGCGGAGTTCTGGGTGACGCGGGTCTTCCCCTCGCCTCACGCCGCGGGCACCTGCTTCGTCGCCAAGACGGGCTGGAGGCTCGACGACTATCGCGTCTCGCTCCATAGGACGACCGATTTCGGTGAGACTTGGACCTCGATCGCCGGGGATCTTCCGGACGGAAAGCCGGTCAACATCGTCGTCCAGGACCGGCGGAACCCCGAGCTCCTCTTCGTCGGGACCGAGTGGGGCGTTTACGTCACGCTCGACGGGGGAAAGGAGTGGCTGCCGTTCCGGGCCGGGATGCCGTCGGTCAAGATCACGGACCTGGTCATCCACCCGCGCGAGAACGACCTGGTCATCGCGACCTACGGACGGGGGGCCTATGTCGTCGACATCTCCCCGCTCCAGGAGCTGACGGCCGCGGCCCTCGACGCGGACGCTTACCTTTTCGACGTCGAGCCGACGACGCAGCGCGTCACGGGCGGCATCGGCAACTACCAGCTCCTGGGCGACAGCCACCTGTTCACGCCGAACGAGCCCAACGCCGTGGCCGTCAACTACCACCTCAAAACCAAGGCGGAGCGACCGGTCAAGGTCACGATCGCGGACGCGGCGGGGGCGGTCCTGGCCGAGCTTACGGGCAAGGGAGAGGCCGGGCTGAATACCGTCCTCTGGGGAATGCGCGTGCAGCGGCCGGGGGCCAAGCCGGGCCGCCCGGCGGGATTCGGCGGCGGGCGGAGCCTGGTCGAGCCTGGGGAGTATATCGTGACCCTGGAGGCGGCGGGGAAGAAGCTGGAGAAACGGGCCGTCATCCGCTATCGCCAGGGCTGGGCGGTCGGCCCGACTCCGGTCGTCATCCGTTAAATGGGGGACACAATACCTATTCCC
>DSDX01000135.1 GCA_011048485.1 Candidatus Aminicenantota bacterium
CCCCTACACCCTCGATTACATCGGTTTCCTGTTCCAGGACTTCATGGAAATGCATGGCGACCGCCGCTTCGCCGACGATCCGGCTATCGTGGCCGGCCTGGCCTTCTACAAGGGGCGGACCGTGGCCGTCATCGGCCATCAGAAGGGCCGGACGACGCGGACCCGGATCGATCGGAATTTCGGCCAGGCCAACCCAGAGGGCTATCGCAAGGCCCTTCGCGTCATGCAGGAGGCCGAGAAATTCGGCTTCCCCGTCATCACTCTCGTCGACACGCCGGGCGCCTATCCCGGGATCGGCGCCGAGGAGCGCGGCCAGGCCGAGGCCATCGCCTACAACCTCAAGACCATCGCCCTGCTGAAGGTGCCCATCATCAACGTCGTCATCGGCGAGGGCGGGAGCGGCGGCGGGCTGGGCATCGGCTTCGGCGACCAGCTCATGATGCTGGAGCACGCCTTCTACTCCGTCATCTCCCCCGAGGGCTGCGCCGCCATCGTCTGGAAGGACCAGGACGCCGTCGAAGAGGCCGCCGAGAACCTGGGCCTCCGGGCGACGACCCTGCTCGAGTTCGGCATCATCGACAAGATCATCCCCGAGCCCCCCGGCGGGGCCCACATCGATCCCGAGCAGACCTACAAGAACGTCGACAAGTCCATCCACCAGGCCCTGAAGAAGCTCGAGGCCAAGCCCGTCGCCGAGCTGTTGGACGACCGCTACAAGAAGATCCGCAAGCTGGGGGTCATCGAGGAGCGGTGAGCGAGGAGGCCTCCGGCAGGAAAGATCTCGCCGCCGTCAGGGGCACCCGGGACATCCTCCCCGGCGAGGTCGAGAAATGGCAGGCCCTCGAAGGCCTGGCCCGGGCGACCTTCGAGCTCTACGGCTTCCGCGAGCTCAGGGCGCCCGTCTTCGAGCCCACCGAGCTCTTCGAGAAGGGGACCGGCTCCACCTCCGACGTCGTCGTCAAGGAGATGTACACCTTCACCGACAAGGGCGGGCGGTCGTTGACCCTTCGGCCGGAGTACACGCCCTCGGTCGTCCGGGCCATCATCGAGCACCGGCTCGATCTCGAGGGCGCGCCCATGCGCTACTATTACATGGGCCCGATGTTCCGCTACGACAAGCCCCAGAAGGGGCGCTATCGCCAATTCCACCAGATCGATATCGAGGTCTTCGGGGAGAAGGACGCGGCCGTCGACGCCGAGATCATCGAGATGGCCCATGCCCTGCTGGGACGGCTCGGCGTCGAGGGGACCGAGACCCTGGTCAACTCGGTCGGCTGCCGGGCCGGCCGGCCGGCCTACAGCGCGGCCTTGAGGGAAGCCGCCAAGGGCCGCCTGTCCGATCTTTGCGCCGACTGTCAGAGGAAGGCCGAGACCAATCCGCTCCGGATCTTCGACTGCAAGATCGAGACCTGCCGGGAGATCGCGGCGGCCTTCCCGAGCATCCAGGACTTCCTCTGCGCGGAGTGCCGGGACCATTTCGCCAGGCTCCTCGCCTGCCTTGACGTCCTGAAGATCCCTTATCGCGTCGATCCCCGGCTCGTCCGCGGCCTGGACTACTACACCAAGACGACCTTCGAGATCGTCTCCTCCGGGCTTGGGGCCCAGAACGCGCTTCTCGGCGGGGGGCGGTACGACGACATGATGAAGGACTTCGGCGGCCCCGACGTCTGCGGCACGGGTTTCGCCATGGGCATCGAGCGGGTCCTCTCGGTCGCCGAGATCGCCGGGCCGGTCCGAAAGATCCTCTACGTCGCCTATCTCGGCGAGGAGGCCATGAAGGCCGGCCTCGAGCTGGCCCGTTTTTTCCGGGCCAACGGGGTCGAGTGCTTGATCGAGTACAAGGACCGGGGCATGAAGGGCCATTTCGGCCGGGCCAACAAGCTTCAAGCCGCCCGGGTCCTCATCGTCGGCCCTGACGAGATGGCCAAGGGACGCTTCGGCCTGAAGGACATGGCCACGGGAAAGCAGGTCGACGGCTCCCGCGAGGAGATCCTGGCCCTCCTCCTGGAGAAGTGAACGCCGGAGGGACCCCATGAGCGCGCCGGCCGGATCCACCGCCCCCCTGAAACGGACGGACTACTGCGGCTCGCTCCGGGCCGCGGACGAGGGCCGCGAGGTCGTCCTCTGCGGCTGGGTCCACAAGACCCGCGACATGGGCCACCTCGTCTTCGTCGACGTGCGCGCCGCGAGGGCCTGGCCCAGGTCGTCTTCCAGTCCGACCGGCCGGAGCTGGCCGAGGAGGCGAAAAAGCTCCGGGGAGAGTTCGTGGTCGGGGTTCGGGGCCGGGTCCGCCGCCGTTCGTCCGTCAACAAGGACCTCCCGACGGGCGAGGTCGAGGTCGAGGCGGTCGAGCTCAGGGTCTTCGCCTCGTCCAGAGTGCCGCCGTTCGTCGTCGCCGACCCGCCCCAGGCCTCCGAGGAGCTGCGCCTCAAGTACCGCTACCTCGACCTGCGCCGGCCCAAGATGCAGCGTCACGTCCGGCTCCGCCACGAGGCCGCCCTGGCCGTCCGCAATTACCTCAGCCGCCACGGCTATCTCGAGATCGAGACGCCCATCCTGGCCAATCCGACCCCGGAGGGGGCCCGCGACTTCCTCGTCCCCAGCCGCATGTATCACGGCCGCTTCTACGCCCTGCCCCAGTCGCCCCAGCAGTTCAAGCAGACCCTGATGGTGGCCGGCTGCGACCGGTATTTCCAGATCGTCCGCTGCTTCCGCGACGAGGCCCTGCGGGCCGACCGCCAGCTCGAGTTCACCCAGATCGATATCGAAACGAGCTTCATCGACCGCGACGATTTCTTCGGCCTCAACGAAGGGCTGATGGAGGCCCTGTTCGGCCTCGTCGGCCGGACGGTCGAGCGGCCGTTCCCGCGCCTCCCCTACGCCGAGGCCATGGGGAAGTACGGTTCGGACAAGCCCGACCTGCGGATGGCGCTCGAAATGCGCGACCTCACGGAGGTCGGGCGCAAGGGCGCGTCCGAGGTCCTTAAGAACGCCGTCGCGGGCGGGGGAGAGATCAAAGGCCTGCTCGTCCCCGGCGCCGGGACCGTGTCGCGGAGCCGGCTCGACAAGCTCGGCGAAACGGCCAAGGCCCTCGGGGCCAGGGGCCTCGTCTGGATCAAGAAGCAGGACGGCTGGAAGTCGTCGCTCAAGACGTCCGAGCCCGACTATGAGAGTATCTGGGCCGCCCTGGGCGGCGCCGACGGCGACCTAGCGCTCGTCGTCGCCGACAAGAAAGAGACGGCCCTCAAGGCCCTCGGCGAGATCCGCCGGACCTGGCCCCTGGAGGACGCCCGCCGCCGCGACCGCCTGGCCTTCTGCTGGATAACGGACTTCCCCCTCTTCGAGTGGAGCGAGGAGGAGGGGCGATTCGTTTCGGTCCATCACCCCTTCACCTCGCCCTACGAGGACGATCTCCCGCTGCTCGAAACGAGCCCCGGCCGGGTCCGGGCCAAGGCCTACGACCTCGTCCTCAACGGGACCGAGGTCGGCGGCGGCTCGATCCGGATCCACGACATGGACGTCCAGCGCCGGGTCTTCAAGGCCCTGGGCCTGACCGAGGAGGAGACCCGCGAGAAGTTCGGCTATTTTCTCGAGGCTCTGGGCTACGGGGCCCCGCCCCACGGCGGCATCGCCCACGGCTTCGACCGCCTGGTCATGTTCCTCGCGGGCGAGGACTCCATCCGCGAGGTCATCCCCTTTCCGAAGACGACCGGCGCCCTCGACCTCATGACCGGCTCGCCCTCGGCGGTCGACCCGCGCCAGCTCGACGAGCTGGGCCTAAAGCGGAAATCCTAGCCCCGCGCTGTTCGATCCGCCGCCCTGGTCACGGTGCGACATAGTGGGTCATAATGCGCGATCACGGGGCCCGGCCTTGACATCCGGCCCAGCCCGATTCATCGTTTCAACGTAGGAGTGCTGGCCCGCGGGGTTTTCCCGCGCCCTCCGAGGTCACGGCCATGTCCAGTGAAGCGATAAAGATCCGGACATCGCGATGGTTCGGGGCGTGCCTGCCCCCGAGAGTACGTTCGGCTTCAGGCCGGTGGAGCAAGTCCGGGCGCGTCCATCTAACCATGCCCGCCCATCAAAGACCGGGCCGGGCGTCGAACGCGGTCAAAACGCGAAGGCCCCGCCCCTGTCGTTGACCGGCGCAAGCGGCGAGCCCGCAACAGTGACCCGGACAAAAAGGGTTCCCGAGAAGGCGGCGTTCAGGGTCGACGCGTCTCGAGCAGGAAAGCGCCGGGGATGGCCAGGAGGGCGAAGACGAAGGCCTTCCAAAGGATCTTGAGGACCGCGGAGCCGTTCGCCGCGGCGGCCCCGGCCGCGTCAGCCAGGCCGGGGAGGAGCGGGGTCAAGAGCGCGTTGAACAGCCCGTAGCCGAGCCCGGCCAGCGCTCCGGCCGCGATGCCGGCGACGACGCGCTTGCCCATCTTCCTCCGCCACGACCACTTGGAGGCGAGATAGCCGGCCGCGATCCCCATCGGGAAGACCGCCCACCAGAGATCCCCGAGGGCGGGAGCGCGTCCGGCCGTGCGGACGAAGAGATAGTCCGCGGCGGCGGCCAACGCCGCTCCAACGAGCCCAGCCAGCGGGATCGCCCACCACCGGGCCTTCTTCTCCGCCGCCAGGGCGTCCCGCTCCCGGATCCTGATTCCCAGGCTCAACGGATAGTTGTAGAAGCCGTCGAAGACGGCGTGCTCGAGCCAGGCCCCTCGCTCCCCGAAGACCGGGACGATGTGGACGGCCTCCGTGGCCC
>DSDX01000317.1 GCA_011048485.1 Candidatus Aminicenantota bacterium
CGTTCGGGCCCGGCGTCCGCAAACTGATCGGCGAGGCGTCGGCGGTCGAGCCGTCCAAGGGATACGTCGCCGCCTGGGGGCGGGGCGCCGCCGGGGCCGGGGAAATCGGCCTGGCCGTCGTCTTCGACCCGGGCCTTTATGCGGGGCTGGACGAGGAAGGCCCCGACCGGATCGTCAAGCTGGCGGCGCCCGCCGGCGTGACGTCCACTTACTGGGTCGCCGGGGCCTGGGAGCGCGGCGTCGCCGCGCCGGCCTCTCCCGACGCGAAGGGCTGGGCCCGCCGGATCGCTGACTTGGCCGTCCGCCTGCTCTCTCCGGTCAAGGTGGAGTTCAAGGCCCCATGATGTACGATCCGGGGTTCCGGCCCGCCTATCCCGCTTGGCGCGCATATCTTGAGCGGGCCCGGAGCTCGGGCGAGACGCCCGTCCGCATCGCCATCGAGCGGGAGGACGGTCGCGTCTCGGTCTTCGAGACGATCGCCCCGGCCAAGGACGAGGATCCCGCGTCGACAAGCGCCCTGCTCGAGCGCGTGGTCAAGTTCCTGCTCTGGTCCCGGGGCGGCTGGCGCGTCCATTTCCTCGGCCCGGCCGCGGTCGGGCGGCGCCTCAGGGCCGACTACGCCGAGGCGAGCACCAGGGCCTTCGACGCCCGGACCATGGCCCAAGTTTACGAACGACCTTTCGAGGTCGCCCTCCACAGCGCCGCGACATTCCCCGAGGCCCGCGAGGCCGTCCGCTTCCCCGGCGGTCACCTCGACGGCTGCCGTATCGGTTTCGATCTCGGCGCCAGCGACTACAAGATCGCCGCCGTCGTCGACGGCGAGCCGGTCTGGAGCGAGGAGACCCCCTGGGCCCCCGGCGAGCAGGCCGACCCCGCGTATCACTACGAACGCATCCAGGCGGGCCTGGCGAAGGCCGCCTCCCGCCTGCCCCGTGTCGACGCCATCGGCGGGTCGTCGGCCGGCATCATCATCCGCCGCCAGGTCCGGATCGCCTCGCTCTTCCGGTCCGTGCCCGAGGCGGACTTCGAGGCCAAGGTCAAAGGCCTTTTCGACCGGCTGGCCCGGGAGTGGGACGTCCCCTTCGAGGTCGCCAACGACGGCGAGGTCACGGCGCTCGCGGGCATGCTCTCGCTCGGCGAGCGGGGTGTTCTCGGCATCGCCATGGGTTCGAGCGAGGCCGCGGGCTACATCAACGACGAGGGCCATCTGACCGGCTGGCTCGACGAGCTCGCTTTCGCCCCGGTCGACCTCAATCCCTCGGCCGTGAGGGACGAATGGTCCGGTGACCGGGGCGTCGGGGCCAATTACTTCTCCCAGCAGGGCGTCCACCGGCTGGCCCTGGCGGCCGGGCTGTCCTTCCCGAACGGGATGAAGCTGCCCGAGCGGCTCGAGCAGGTCCAGGCGCTTGTCGCCGGCGGCAATATCCAAGCGGCCCGCGTCTTCGAGCACATCGGCGCCTACCTGGGCCATGCCATTCCCTGGTACGAGGTCTTCTATGGATTCAGGAACCTGCTCGTCCTGGGCCGCGTGATGTCCGGGCCGGGCGGGCGGACCATCGTCGACAGGGCCGCCGAGATCCTGACGGCCGAGTACCCGGCGACGGCGGCCCGGGTCCGCATCCATCTCCTCGACGAGAGGAGCCGCCGGGTGGGACAGGCCGTCGCCGCGGCCAGCCTGCCCGAGATCGAAGGAGGCCGTCCATGACGTTCTTCAAGGCCGACGCCTCGGTGTTCGTCCCCGACGGAACGGCGCCCGGGGAGGCCATCCGCCGCGTCACCCACCTCGGGATCGGCGCCCACCAGGACGACCTCGAGATCATGGCCTTCCACGGCATCGAGAAATGCTTCGCCAGCCCGGAGCTCTGGTTCGGGGCCGTGACCTGCACGGACGGGGCCGGCTCGCCGCGGGCCGGCGAGTACGCCGGACGGAGCGACGGGGAGATGGCCGCGCTCCGCCGGCGTGAGCAGGAGAAGGCGGCGGTCCTCGGCAACTATGGCGCCCTGGTCCAGCTCCATTACGCCAGCCGCGAGGTCAAGGATACGGCTCCGGCCCGACTGAGGGCCGATCTGGTCCAGCTCCTGAAGGCGGCCCGGCCCGAGGTCGTTTACACCCACAATCCCGCCGACAAGCATGACACCCACGTGGCCGTCGCCCTGGCCGCGCTGGGGGCCCTGAGGGACCTCGATCCCGACGAACGGCCTCGGACGGTTTACGGGTGCGAGGTCTGGCGCGGCCTCGACTGGATGGAGGACGGCGACAAGGTCGCGCTCGACGTCGGGCGCCGCGAGACCCTGTCCATGGGGCTCATCGGCGTCTACGACTCGCAGGTCGAGGGCGGCAAGCGCTACGACCTGGCGACGGCGGGGCGGCGTCGGGCCAACGCCAGCTATTTCCAGTCGCACGCCGTCGATGAGGCCGAACAGCTCTGGTTCGCCATGGACCTGACCCCCCTCGTCCGGGACCCCGGGATCGAAGTCGGCCGCTACGTCCTCGGGTTCGTCGACAGGTTCCGGGCCAGCGTCGAGGAGAAGATCAGGAGATTCGGGGCCATGACGCGCTGACCGCGCCGGCGCCCACGGCCCGACGTTGAGACCATCGAGGAGGAAGCCCCCATGGAGATCATCATCCAGTCCGACAGCCGACGGGCCAGCGAGCTGGCCGCCCGCATCGTCGCCCAAACGGTCATCGAGAAGCCGCACGCGGTGCTCGGCCTGGCCACCGGGAACACCCCGCGCCAGCTCTACCGGAACCTGGTCCGGATGCACCGGGAGTCGGGGCTCGACTTCAGCGGCGTGACCAGCTTCAACCTCGACGAATATGTCGGTCTCCCGCCGGCCCACCCGTCCTCGTTCCACAGCTACATGTGGGCCCACCTCTTCAGCGGCATCAATATGGCCAAGGAGCGGATCAACATCCCCGACGGCATGACGACCGACATCCCCGCGGCCTGCCGCAAGTACGAGCAGGCCGTCCGCTCGGCCGGCGGCGTCGACATCCAGATCCTCGGCATCGGCACGAACGGCCACATCGGATTCAACGAGCCGACCTCGTCGCTGTCGTCGCGGACGCGCATCAAGACCCTGACCGACGAGTCCCGTCTCGAGGCGGCGGGGGCGTTCGGCAGCGAGGACGCCGTCCCGAAACACGTCATCACGATGGGCCTGGGCACGATCATGGACAGCCGGATGTGCCTGCTCCTGGCCTTCGGCCGGAAGAAGGCCGCCGCGGTGGCCCTGGCGGCCGAAGGGCCCGTCACGGCCATGGTCCCGGCCTCGATCCTCCAGATGCACCCGCGGGCCATCCTGGTCCTCGACGAGGACGCCGCATCGAGCCTGAAGATGGCCCACTACTACCGCTGGGTCAGCGAGCACAAGCCGGACTGGCAGAAGTATTGAGTTTGGTATAGACTCTCAGGAAGGAGGACGCTCATGACGAACCCCATCAAGCAGATCATTTGGGCCACGGACTTCTCCGCCGAGTCGCGGGAGGCGCTGGCCTACGCGGACGCGTTCACCAAGGCCTTCGGAGGCAAGCTGACGGCTCTCCACGTCGTCCCCGATTTCTCGCCGGCCCTCTACGAGGCCTGGCCCGAGGCCAAGGCCGAGCTGGCCGGGCAGATCGAAGCCAGCAAGACCAGCGCCAAGGCCAAGCTCGACCAGATGTGCGAGGTCCAGGGCATTTGTCCGGAGAAGATCGTCGTCGCTGAGGGCTCGCCCGCCAAGGCCATCCTCAAGGCGGCCGAGAAGGCCAAGGCCGATCTCATCGTCGTCGGGCGGAAGGGCATCTCCGGCCGCGAACAGAACCTCATCGGCAGCGTCACCCACCAGGTCCTGCGTGGCGCCCACGCGCCCGTGCTCGTGACCAAGGGCACCGACGCCAAGGTCCAGCCGATCCGGAAGGTCCTCGTCCCGACCGACTTCTCTGACGCCGAGGACATCGAGCGCAACCACGCCTGGAGGCTGGCCAAGGCCTTCGACGCGAACCTGACCTTTCTCTACGTCATGGAGCTCTTCGGCCACGACTTCCGGCTGACCGACGAGATGTTCGACGCCGTCCTCAAAAAGCTCCAGGCCCGCAAGAAGAGGGAGCACGAGGACGTCGAGATCGCCGAGGACGTGACCAAGGCCGTCCACGGCTGGGAAGGCATCATCGACTACGGCGACACGAAGGGCTTCGACATGATCGTCATGTCGACGACGGTGAGCACGCTGTCCCGGCTCTTCCTGGGCAGCACGACCGAGAGGGTCATCGCCCACAGCCGCCTGCCCGTCTACGCCATTCCCCGCGAAAAATAGGCCTCAAGAAGGTCCCGGGTTCACGCGCGGCGCGGCCCGGGCCCTTTCGCCGGCAGGATCAGACGCGCAATGCGTGAGCCCGGCACCGTCCGAAAGGAATACCGGCCCATGGCCCTGGGCTTCTGGGGCGTGGGTCTGCCGCTCTTCCTGTTCGGCGTCTTCTTCTGCCGGACGGCGGCCCAGCGGGTGACCGTCATCCTGCTCGCGGGGGCGTTCGCCCTTGTCGGAGCGCTCATCGTCCGGGCCAAGGAATGAGACTCGCGGCGGTCGACTGGGTCTTTATCGTCTGGTACTTCATCCTGTCCATCGGCATCGGGCTCTATTACTCGAAGAGGGCCGGCCGGAGCATCTCCGAGTACTTCCTGAGCGGCCGGAGCCTGCCCTGGTGGCTCCTCGGGACCTCCATGGTGGCCACGACCTTTTCCGCGGACACC
>DSDX01000316.1 GCA_011048485.1 Candidatus Aminicenantota bacterium
AACGGACCCTGGGTCCGGAGAACGAGTCGGCCCTCGTCAGGAGCCTGGAGAGGCTCGGGGAGGCCCCGTGAAGCGGCGCCAGCTCCTGGCCCTCCTTCTTTTCGTCTCCCTGCTCGCCCTCTGGATCATCATCGCCATTGGAAGCTGAAGCCCCGGTCCTCGTCGTCCTGGTCGGCCCCACGGCCGTCGGCAAGAGCCGCGTCGCCGTCGATCTGGCCCGGCGGTTCGGCGGCGAGGTCGTCAGCGGCGATTCCATCCAGGTCTACCGCGGCTTCGACATCGGCACGGACAAACCCGGCCCCGAGGTCCGGCAGGGGGTCCCCCACCACCTCATCGACATCGTCGGACCGGAGGTCCAGTACACGGCCGCCGATTTTGTCCGCGACGCCCTCGCCGCCGCCGGCGGGATCGCCGCGCGGGGTCGCCTCCCGATCGTCGCCGGCGGGACCGGCCTCTATATCAAGGCCCTGGTCGACGGCCTCTTCCCCGGCGCCGGCCGGGACCCAGAGGTGCGGGCGGCCCTGGAAGCCGAGGCCCGGGAGCGCGGCCTCGAGGCCCTGTTCCGCCGCCTCGAGGCGGCCGATCCGGCCTACGCCCGCAAGATCCGCGGCCACGACCGCATCCGCGTCATCCGGGCCCTCGAGGTCCTGGCAACGACGGGGCGGCCTCTATCGGAGCACTTTCGCGAGACCCGCTCGCCGATCGAGGGCCGGACCATCGTCCGACTGGGCCTTCGGCTCGACCGCCAGGTCTTGTGCCGGCGCATCGACGAACGGGTCGAGCGGATGTTCGCCCGCGGCCTTGTCGAGGAGGTCCGGGGCCTTCTGGCGGCCGGCGTCCCGGAGACCGCCCCGCCCTTCCGGGCCCTGGGATACAGCCAGGTTCTCCGGCACCTCCGGGGCGAACTCGGGCGGGGCGAGACCGCGGCCTTGACGAAGACCGCGACCCGGCAATACGCCAAGAGGCAGATGACCTGGTTCCGGAAGATGGACGGGATCGCCTGGTTCTCGCCGGACGACGGGTTCGGGCTTGAGCGATACGTCCAAATGCGGCTACAATAGGGATTCGGGTACTCATGGAAAGCGCGATCCTCGTCAACGTGGCCACGACCAAGGCCGAAAAGAACGAGGCCGAGGAGTCCATGGCCGAACTGGCCGGCCTGGCCAAGGCGGCGGGGGCGGAGGTCGCGGGGAAGATCTTCCAGGTCCGGCCGCGTCTCAATCCCCGCTGGCTGGTCGGCGAAGGGAAGGTCGCCGAGATCGCGCGTGAAGCCCGAGAGACCTCGGCCGAACTGGTCATCTTCGACCGCGACCTCAACGGCGCCCAGCAGCGGAACCTCGAGGACGAGATCAAGGTCAAGGTCCTCGACCGGGCCCAGCTCATCCTCGACATCTTCGCCCAACGGGCCCGGACGAACGAGGGCAAGCTCCAGGTCGAGCTGGCCCAGCTCGTCTATCGCCTGCCGCGGCTCAGAGGCAAGGGCCCCGGGCTGACCCAGCAGGGCGCCGGGATCGGTACGCGGGGCCCGGGCGAGAAGAAGCTCGAGGTGGACCGCCGCCGGATCACCGACCGGATCGCGCGGATCAAGCGGGACATCGACGGGCTCCAGAAGCGGCGCGCGAGCCAGCGCCAGAGCCGCCGCAAGAGCCTGGTCCCCACGGTCTGTCTCGTCGGCTACACGAGCGCCGGGAAATCGACCCTGTTCAATCGGCTGACCCGGGAGCATCGCTACACGTCCTCGAGCCTCTTCGCCACGCTCGACCCGCTGCTGAGGCGCGTGTCCTTCCCGGACGGGGCGTTCTTCTTCCTCACCGATACCGTCGGCTTCATCAAGAAGCTGCCCGTCGAGCTGGTGACCTCCTTCCGGGCCACCCTCGAGGAGGTCGGCGAGGCGGACGCCGTCTGCCACATCGTCGACGCCGCCTCGCCCGCCGCCGAACGTCAGCTCGCGGCGGTCGAATCCATCCTGGCCGATCTCGGCGTCACCGACGTTCCCGTGGTCAAGGTTCTGAACAAGGTCGACCTCCTTTCCGAGGCCGAGCGGAGCCTCCTCCTGGAGCGCAACCGCGGCCCGGAGGCCCGGACCATCGCCTTGTCCGCCAAGTCCGGGGCGGGCGTCCCGGACCTCCTGCGGCGGCTCCGGGAGGTCGTCTTCGCCGGATGCGAGGTTTACTACCTAAGGGTCCCGACCGAGACTCGAGAGATCACGGATTCCCTGGCCCGGAGGGCCCTCGTCCTGAAACGCCGCGAGAGCGGCCGGTTCGTCGAGCTCAAGGTCATGGCCGATCCGAAGGGGATCGCCGATCTCGCCCCCTATCTTGAACAAGGAGCTGAGCCATGGTGAAGCGGATCGCCGTCCTGGGGCTGGCCCTCCTGGGGGCCTGGTCCTGCGCGACCTTGCCCCCCGCGCCGCCGGCCTTTTACGTCGAGGACCTGCCGCCCGGGATGACCTCGAGGCTGGGACTTGACGACCGGATCGCGGCCGAGGACGCCTGGGACGCCCTCAAGTCCGGGCGCGTCGCCCTGGCCCGGAAATACCTGATGCGGCTCGGCACGGCCAATCCCGTGCGCGAGGCGGGACTGGCCTATGCGGACCTGCTCGAGGCCCGTTTATCGGACGCCGAGGCGAGGTTCAAGTCCTCCATCGCCGGCACGCCCGGCATGATCCCCTCGCGCGTCGGCCTGGCCCAGATCTACGAATCCCGCCGGGAGCGGGACAAGGTCTTGGCCGAATATCGCGAGATCCTGGCCATTGAACCGGACCATCGCTGGGCTGGGCCGCGCTTCGAGAACCTGCGCGACGAGCTCGTCCGGGATTCCATGGCCGCGGCCCGCGCCGCCTTGGCCGCGGGCAACCGCGAGTCCGCCAAGAGGGCCTTCGGCGAGGCCCTCGGCTACGATCCCGGTTCGGCCGTCGCCCACTTGGAGCTGGGCCGCGTGCTCCGGCAGGAGAAGAGCTACGACGACGCCGTCATCCACTTCGAGGCCGCCCTGGAGGCCGGGACGGACGACAAGGCCGTGCTGCGGGAATACGCCGAATTGCTGGCCGAGGCGGGGGATCTCGGGCGGAGCCTCGAGGTCCTCGAGGAGCTGGCCGCCGCGGAGCCCAGGGACGCCGCCGTCGGCAGGCGCGTCGAGGAGCTTCGGGCCAGGCTCGGCGTCTACGAGATCCCCAGCCAATACGACAGCATCCCGGCCCTCGAGGCCATCACTCGCGAGGACTTGGCCGCCCTGATCGGGGTCAAGTTCGCCGATCATCTCGAGGCGCCCGGCTCCCGAACCGAGATCCTCGTCGACATCGCGGCCTCCTGGGCCCAGAAGTTCATCGTCCCCGTCGCTTCGCTCGACATCATCAAGGCCTCGATCAATCACACCTTCCAGCCGAGGCGGATCATCAACCGGGCCGAGCTGGCCGACGCGGCCGTCCGGCTCATCGAGGTCCTCCAGGCGCGGGGGGCTCCCTTGGTGAGGCTGGTCGAGCCGCGCCGGATCCAGATCTCCGACGTCGACACGGGCAACATCTACTATCCTTCGATCACCAAGGCCCTGGCCTACCAAATCATGGCCCTGACCCCGGAGCGACGCTTCGAGCCGGAGAGGACCGTGTCGGGCCAGGAGGCCATCCGGGTCCTTGACATCATCCGTAAGCTGGCAGGCTGAGGAGGCGGCATGGACGAGACGACCGGCTCCGCCGGCCTCGATGGCGCTCGCGCGGCGCCGGCGCGGACACCCGGCCTCTTCGCGCTGCCCAACCTGTTGTCACTGTCCAGGGTCCTCCTGACCCCGGTCTTCGTCGTCCTCGTGGTCAAGGGAAGGTCTTGGGAAGCTTTTTTCGTCTTCCTGGTGGCCGGCGCCACCGACGCCCTCGACGGGCTCGCGGCCCGGGCCCTCCGTCTCAAATCGACGCTGGGCCTGTGGCTCGATCCCATCGGCGACAAGGTCCTGCTCACGGCGGCCTTCGTCGTCCTGACCCTTCCGGGCGTCGCCCGGCCCAACGTCCTGCCGCTCGGGTTGACGGCCCTCTGTATCGGGAGGGACGTGGCCATCGCGCTGGCCGCCATGATCATCGTGGCCCTGCGGGGCCGGCGGAGCTTCAAGCCCGTCCTGGCCGGCAAGGCCAGCACGATCTGCCAGGTCTTTCTCATTTACGCCGTCCTTTACTTCAACGCCGCCGGCCGGGCGCCGGGATTCCTGGCCTGGTTCTACGTCCTGACGGCCCTGCTCACGGCCGCTTCGTTCGTCCAGTACGGCTTCATCGGCGTCCGCATGCTCCGCGAGAAACCGGTCCCGCCGGCCGTCTGACCGTCTTCATCTCCCATTCCTGGCTTTCTCTCGGGAAGGCGCAATAAACGGATCCTTCTCGGCGGGCGGCGAGGGATATTGCCTCACGGATCTCCGGTCCTCAGGGACTTGGATTTGAGGGCCCGGCGTGATAAGATGCCGCCGTTATGCCCGCACCCAGGAGTCCCAGCATGAAATCCGACGCAACCTTCGACAAACTGGCCCGCCGGATCGAGAAGTTCCGGGACGAGATGGTCGATCTCCAGATGCGCCTCTGCGCCATACCCGCCCTTGCGCCCTCGAGCGGGGGGGAAGGCGAGGCGAAGAAGGCCGAGTTCCTTGTCGACTGGCTCATGGCCAACGGATTCGTCGACGTCACCGTCGTCAAGGCTCCCGACCTCGACGCCCCCTCCGGATACCGGCCCAACATCCTGGCCTATTACCG
>DSDX01000397.1 GCA_011048485.1 Candidatus Aminicenantota bacterium
CCCCAGGGGCGAAGAGCGTCAAATTTCTTGACAGAGAGGCCTGATTTTGCTAACATCCGCATATTCGTCTCGGGCTATCCCCCCGGGGAAGAATAAAACCTAATATGAGGAATTTTGTGTAGAGGAGTATTTGTCATTGCCGACCGTCAATCAGCTCATCCGCAAAGGCCGTACGCCCAAGAAATATAAGAGTAAATCGCCGGCCCTCGAAGCCTGCCCCCAGAAGCGGGGGGTGTGCACGCGGGTCTTCACGACCACGCCCAAGAAGCCGAACTCGGCCATGCGCAAGGTCGCCCGCGTCCGGCTGACCAACAACATCGAGGTCACCGGCTATATCCCCGGGGTCGGGCACAACCTCCAGGAGCACTCGATCGTCATGATCCGGGGCGGCCGGGTCAAGGACCTGCCCGGCGTCCGCTACCACATCGTCCGCGGCACCCTCGACGCAGAAGGCGTTCAGAACCGCTTCAAGGCGCGGTCCCGGTACGGGGCCAAGAAGCCGAAAGAGAAGCGGGCCTCGGCCTAGCGAGGAGCGTTGCCCATGCCGAGACGTGGAGTCATCAAGAAGCGCAAGGCGCCGGCCGATCCCATCTACGGCAGCACGGTCGTCGCCCGGTTCATCAACCTGTTCCTCCGCAAGGGGAAGAAGACAACCGCCGAGAAGGTCGTTTACGGCACCATGGACATCCTCAAAGCCAAGACCAAGGAGGACCCGCTCAAGGTCCTGGAGCAGGCCCTGGAGAACGTCCGGCCCTTCCTCGAGACCAAGTCGAGGCGCGTCGGCGGGGCGAACTACCAGGTCCCGATCGAGGTATCCCCGGGCCGGTCCTATTCCCTGGGTTTCCGCTGGCTGGTCAAGTACGCCAAGGAGAGGGGCGGCAAGAGCATGGAGGAGAAGCTCTCGGCCGAGATCCTCGACGCCGTCGGCAACCGCGGCGGCGCGGTCAAGAAACGCGAGGACACGCACAAGATGGCGGAGGCCAATAGGGCCTTCGCTCATTATAAATGGTAGTCCTGAGGAAAGAGCTCGGACTGTGACCTGGACCGATATGGAGCGAAAAGGGCATGCGGTCATACCCGATCGAGAGAGTACGGAACATCGGTATCATGGCCCATATCGACGCCGGGAAGACGACCACGACCGAGCGGATGCTGTTTTACACGGGTATGACCTACAAGCTGGGCGAGGTGGACGAAGGGACGGCCGTGATGGATTGGATGGTCCAAGAACAGGAACGAGGGATCACCATCACCTCGGCCGCCACGACGTGCGCCTGGCGTGACCACCGTATCAATATCATTGATACGCCCGGTCACGTGGATTTTACCGCGGAGGTCGAGCGCTCCCTGAGGGTGCTCGACGGCGCGATAGCCATTCTGTGTGGAGTTGGCGGCGTCGAACCGCAGTCCGAGACAGTCTGGCGCCAGGCCGACAAGTACCGGGTGCCCCGCGTCGTGTTCATCAACAAGATGGACCGGATCGGGGCCGACCCGGAACGGGCTGTCCTCATGTTGAGGACGCGGGTGGCGGCCAAGCCTCTGCCGATCCAGATTCCCCTGGGCCGGGAAGACGGATTCCGCGGCGTGATCGACCTCATCGAGCGTAAGGTCTACGACTGGGGTCAGGACATCCTCGGGACGGACTATACCGTCAGCGAGGTCGCGGAGGAGGACCGCGAGGACGTTGAACGGAAAAGACAGGACATGCTGGAGATGTTGAGCGAACACGACGACGCGCTGATGCAGAAGTACCTCGACGGGGTCGAGGTCCCTGCGCCGGAGCTGAAGGCCGCCGTCCGCCGGGCCACCCTGGCCCAGGAGGTCGTTCCCGTCCTTTACGGGGCGTCCTTCCGGAACAAGGGCGTCCACCCGCTCCTCGACGCCGTCGTCGACTATCTGCCTTCGCCGGCCGACGTCCCGCCGGTCGTCGGGCGCCATCCCCGGACCCTGGTCGAGGAGTCGCGCCCGGCCTCCGACGAGGCGCCCTTCGCGGCCCTCGTGTTCAAGATCGCCAACGACCCCTTCCTCGGCAACCTGGCCTACTTCCGGGTCTATTCGGGCAAGGCCAAGGCCGGCCAGGCCGTCTTCAACGCGACCAAGGGCGAGGAGGAGAAGCTCTCACGCCTCCTCGAGATGCACGCCAACAAGCGCAAGGAGACCAAGGAGGTCTATGCCGGGGACATCGTGGCCATGGGCTCGACCAAGGCCATTTCCACCGGCGACACGCTCTGCGTCAAGAACCACCCCCTTGTCCTCGAATCCATCCGCTTCCCCGAGCCGGTCATCTCGGCCACGATCGAGCCCAAGACGAAGGCCGACCATCCCAAGCTGGCGGCCACCCTGGAGAAGCTCGTCCGCGAGGACCCGACCCTCAAGGTCGGCCAGGACCCGATGACGGGGCAGACGCTGCTCAGGGGGATGGGTGAGCTGCACCTCGAGATCCTCATGGACCGGATGGAGCGCGAGTTCAACATCCGGGCCAACCTGGGCAAGCCCCAGGTCGCCTACAAGGAGACCATCCAGGCCCAGGCCCAGGGCGAGGGCCGGCACGTCCGGCAGGCCGGGGGCAAGGGCCTCTACGGGCACTGCGTGCTCCTTCTCGAGCCCCTCGACCGGGGCCGGGGATTCGAGTTCCTGGACGCGACCCGGGGCGAAGCCGTGCCCCGCGAGTTCCTCGGCGACGTCGAGAACGGCGTCCGCGAGGCCCTGGAGGCGGGCGTGGTCGCCGGCTACCCGGTGACCGATCTCCGGGCGGCCCTTGTCGGGGGCTCGACCCACGACACCGACGCGGCCCCGGTCGCCTACAAGATCGCGGCCTCCCTGGCCTTCCGCGACGGGGCTCGGAAGGCCCGGCCGGCCTTGCTCGAGCCGCTGATGAAGCTCGAGATCGTCGCGCCCGACGAGTACCTCGGCGATATCGTCGGCGACATCAACGCCCGGCGGGGCAAGATCGAGGCCATGGAGATGCGCAGCGGCTCCCGCGTCATCACCATCCATGCGCCCCTGGCCGAGATGTTCGGCTACGCGACGGCGCTCCGGACCCTGACCCAGGGCCGGGGGCTGTTCAGCATGGAATTCTCACGGTACGAAAGGACGCCCCAGGGCGTCCAGGACGAGATCGTCGCCCGGGTCGAGGGACGCGTCCCTTTCCGGGCCGACCATTAGGACGAGTCCTTTAGTCTTGAAGCCATACAGGAGGTGAGCGATGGCGAAAGAAAAGTTTGCGAGGACGAAGCCCCACGTCAACGTCGGCACGATCGGTCACATCGACCACGGCAAGACGACGCTGACGGCCGCCATTACGAAGGTTCTGGCGACCAAGGGGCTGGCCCAGGCGAAGAGCTATGACGACGTCGCCAAAGCCGACGCCAAGATGTTCCGCCGGGACGCGACCAAGATCCTGACGGTCGCCCTGAGCCACGTCGAGTACGAGAGCGAGAAGCGGCACTACGCCCACATCGACTGCCCCGGGCACGCCGACTACATCAAGAACATGATCTCCGGCGCGGCCCAGATGGACGGCGCCGTCCTGGTCGTCTCCGCGGCCGACGGGCCCATGCCCCAGACGCGCGAGCACATCCTGCTCGCGCACCAGGTCAACGTGCCGGCCATCGTCGTGTTCATGAACAAGTGCGACCTCGTCGACGATCCCGAGATCCTCGACCTGGTCGAGCTCGAGGTCCGCGAGCTGCTGACGAAGTACGACTTCCCCGGCGACAAGCTCCCGGTCATCCGCGGCAGCGCCACCAAGGCCCTGGAGGACATCGAGGGCGAGGGCGCCAAGTGCATCTGGGACCTCATCAAGGCCATGGACGAGGCCATCCCCGAGCCCGTCCGGGAGATCGACAAGCCCTTCCAGATGGCCATCGAGGACGTCTTTTCGATCACCGGCCGCGGCACCGTCGTCACGGGCCGGGTCGAACGGGGCGTCGTCAAGGTCAGCGACGAGGTCGAGATCGTCGGGCTGCGCGAGACGCGCAAGACGGTCGTCACGGGCGTCGAGATGTTCCGCAAGCTCCTCGACCAGGCCCAGGCCGGCGACAACATCGGGGCCCTGCTCCGCGGCGTCGGCAAGGACGAGGTCGAGCGCGGCCAGGTCCTGGCCAAGCCCGGCTCGATCACCCCGCACCGGAAGTTCAAGGCCCAGGTCGTCGCCCTGACCAAGGAAGAGGGCGGCCGCCACACGCCCTTCTTCAAGGGCTACCGGCCCCAGTTCTACTTCCGGACGACCGACGTGACCGGGTCCGTCAAGCTCCCCGACAACGTCGAGATGGTCATGCCCGGCGACTCCGTCAACCTGGAGATCGAGCTGATCACCGACGTGGCCATGGAGAAGGCTCTGCGCTTCGCCATCCGCGAGGGCGGCCGCACGGTCGGCGCCGGCACGGTCACCGAGATCATCGAGTAGCCGCGAGGCCGCCGGGGCCCGACGGGCCGCGGCGGCCCGGGAGAGGCATTCGGAGAACAGAGGAACGAACGATGGAAAAGATCAGAATCCGCTTACAGTCCTTCGACCACCGCCTGCTCGACCAGTCCGTCAAGGACATCGTCGTCAAAGCCAAGCGCTCCGGCGCCAGCGTCGCCGGCCCCATCCCTCTGCCGACGCGCATCCACAAGTTCTGCGTCCTCCGTTCCCCGCACGTCGACAAGAAGTCGCGCGAGCATTTCGAGATGCGGATCCACAAG
>DSDX01000279.1 GCA_011048485.1 Candidatus Aminicenantota bacterium
AGCGGGTCGGCACCTTCGACCTGCTCAAGGGCAAGATCCTGGCCTCGATCTTCTATGAGCCGTCGACGCGGACCTCCTCGTCGTTCATCGCGGCCATGGAGCGCCTCGGCGGCAACGTCATCAACATCAACGAGGTCCGCTACTCCTCGGTGGCCAAGGGCGAAAGCCTGCCCGATACGATCAAGACGCTCGAGTGCTACGCCGACGTCATCGTCATTCGGCACCCCGAGCTCGGCTCGGCGGCCAAGGCGGCCGAGGCGGCCCGCAAGCCGGTCATTAACGCCGGCGACGGCGTCGGCGAGCACCCGACCCAGGCCCTCCTCGACGCCTTCACCATCCGCGAGGAGCTGGGCCGGATGGACGACCTGACGGTGACCATGCTCGGCGACCTCAAATACGGGCGGACCGTCCACTCGCTGTCGCGCCTCCTGTCCCTCTACAACGCCCGCCTCCACTATGTCTCGCCCGAGACCTTGAGGATGCCTCCCGAGATCATCGCCGAGCTCAGGGGCAAGGGCATGCGGCAGGATGAGCACCGGACCCTCGACCAGGCCCTCCCCGAGACCGACGTCCTCTACGTCACCCGGGTCCAGCGGGAGCGGTTCGAGAGCGAGGAAGCTTACGAGGCCGTCAAGGGCGCCTACGTCCTCGACGCGTCCGTCATGGCCGCCGCCAAGACCAAGATGATCGTCATGCACCCGCTGCCGCGGGTCACCGAGATCAGCACCGATTTCGACGAAGACCCCCGGGCCGCCTACTTTCGCCAGATGGAATACGGCCTCTATGTCCGCATGGCCCTGCTGGCCATGGTCCTGGGCAAAGCCTAGGTTCAACCGCGCCCCCGGGGGGGCACGAACCGGCCCAGGGGCCGGGAGAGGAGCCCAGACATGACCAACACCCGTCGGACGATGATCAGCCTCGCGGCCGCCGTCCTGCTCGGCGGCCTGGCCGCGGGACCCTCCTCCGGACAAAGGACCGGATTCACGAAGGAGGAGTTCGCGGCGCGCCGGTCCGCCCTGATGGAGCGCCTCGGGGACGGGGCCGTTATCCTATTCGGGGACGCCGACGCGCCCGCCGGATCCCACTTCCGCCAGGACAACGATTTCTTCTACCTCACCGGGAACGAGGACCTCGGCGCGATCCTCGTCCTGGTGCCGGCGTCGCGGGCGTCCTACCTCTTCCTGCCGCCTCTCACGGCCCGCGAGAGGATGATGGACGGGCCCAACCTCCTCGACGACCCCGAGGCCAAGGCCGGCTCCGGCTACACCGACGTCTACCCCTCGAGCTATCTCGACGAGTTCCTGGCCCGCTCGCTCAGCCGGTTCGCCGGCCGCTTCCATCTCCGGCTCTCGCCCCGCGATACCCTCGACGACGCCCGCTCCGAGACCGCTCTGTGGGACGCCCGGCGGGCCCGCAGCCACTACAACGACCAGGTCTCGGCCGACCTCCACCGGATCGAGAAGCTCCGCCGACGCTACCCCCAGATGGAATTCCGAGACCTCACGCCCGTGCTCGACAGGATGCGGGCGATCAAGACCGAGGCGGAGATCGCCTCGCTGCGGCGCAACGGCCGGCTCTCGGCCGAGGCCGTCCGCCAGGCCATGCTGGCCACCCGCCCGGGCGTCTACGAATACGAGATCGAGGCGGCGGCCATGGCCGTCATCCTCGAGGGCGGGGCCCGAGGGCCGGCCTACGCCCCGATCGTCGGCTCGGGGCCCAACTCCTGCATCCTCCACTACGACGAGAACGGGCGGCGCGTCGAGGCCGGCGACGTCGTCCTCATGGATTTTGGGGCCGACCTCGACCACCTGGCCATGGACATCACCCGGACCTGGCCCGTCTCGGGCCGCTTCTCGGACGAGCAGCGGGAGGTCTACCGGACGGTCCTCGAGATCCAGAAGGCCTGCATCGAGGCCTACAGGCCCGGCGCGACGGCGAAGGACGTCCGCGAGCACGTCGCGGCCGTCATGAAGGCCAAGGGGATCGATCCGCGCGGCGAGACGGGCGGCATCGGCCACGGCGTCGGGCTTTCGGTCCACGACGTTCCCCTTGGAGGCGTGCTCGAGGCGGGCATGGTCTTCGCCATCGAGCCGGGCCTCTACTATCCCGAGAAGGGCTTTGGCGTCCGCATCGAGGACACCGTCCTCATCACGGCGACCGGCTGCGAGGTCCTGACGGCCGGCGTGCCCAAGGAGATCGACGAGATCGAAAGGCTCCTGGCCGGGCGGGGCAAATAGGACAGGGCCTCAGCCATGGAGCCCCGGGAGATCCTGGGCCGGATCGAGAAGGGCCTCTGGGCGCCCCTGCCCGGGCTGCCCGCCCAGCTCGCCATGGTCCCCGAGCCGCGTCCGGGCCACAAGGCCTATTTCGAGGTCGAAGACACCTGCCGCAAGGCCGGCGTCCTCATACTGCTCTATCTCAAGGCCGGCCGGCTCCGGGTCCTTTTGACCCGGCGGACGGAAAGCGTCCTTCATCACCGCGGCCAGATCTCCCTTCCCGGAGGGGAGCAGCACCCCGGGGAGTCACTCGAGGCCACGGCCCTTCGCGAGACCTCCGAGGAGCTGGGCCTCGATCTAAGGGCGGTACGAGTACTGGGGAAGCTGACGCCGCTTTACATCCCGCCGAGCAACTACTGCGTCTATCCCACGGTGGCTCATATCGACGCGCCGCTCGAGTTACGGCCCCAGCCCGACGAGGTGGCCGAGGTCATCGAGCCGCCCGTCGACCATCTGGCCGATCCCGCGAACGTCCGCCGCGAGACCCGGTTCTACGACGGCCGGGACCACGTCGTCCCGTTCTACGCGTTCGAGGGCCACAAGATCTGGGGCGCCACGGCTATGGTGCTGGCCGAATTCCTGGCCCTCCTCTGATGGGGTCATTCTGATGGGGTCAAACCTACCTTTTGCTGCAAAAGGTAGGTTTGACCCCATCTACCGAAGGCCTATACAATAGCCGCGAAACGAGGTCCGGCCATGAGCACACGCAAGCGCATCCTGAGCGGCATCCAGCCGAGCGGAACGATCCACATCGGCAACTATTTCGGGGCCGTCGAGAACTGGGTCCGCCTGATGGACACGTACGACTGCTTCTTCACCATCGTCGATCTCCACGCCATCACCGTGACCTACGATCCGGCCCTCCTGCCCCAGCGGGTCTGGGACGCCGCCCTCGACAACATGGCCGCCGGACTCGACCCGGCCAGGTGCACGATCTTCATCCAGAGCCATGTCCCGGAGCACACCGAGCTCTGCTGGCTCCTCAACTGCGTCACCCCGCTCGGCGAGCTGGGCCGCATGACCCAATTCAAGGAGAAGTCGGAGCGGGAGAGGGAGAACGTCACGGCCGGGCTCCTCAACTACCCCATCCTCCAGGCCGCGGACATCCTCATCTACAAGGCCGACGCCGTGCCCGTCGGCGAGGACCAGGCCCAGCATCTCGAGTTCAGCCGCGAGGTGGCCCGACGCTTCAACAACCGTTTCGGCGACTACTTCCCCGAGCCGGCCACGCTCATCGGCCGGGGGGCCCGGATCATGGGCCTCGACGGCGACACGAAGATGAGCAAGTCGATGGACAACTTCATCGGCGTGACCGAGGCTCCGGAGGCCATATGGGAGAAGCTCCGCCCGGCCAAGACCGACGAGGCCCGCAAGCGCCGGACCGACCCGGGCGAGCCCGACCGCTGCAACATCTTCAGCTATCACAAGCTGGTGACGCCCGACGACGGGATCCGGGACATCGCCGCCGGCTGCAGGGGCGCGACGATCGGCTGCATCGACTGCAAGAAGATCTTCCACGCCAACTTGATGAGGGTCCTCGACCCCATCCGCGAGCGGCGCCAGGACCTGGCCGCGCACCCGGAGCTCGTCCGCGAGGCCCTGGACGAAGGGGCGAGGCGGGCCCGCAAGGTCGCCCGGGAGACCCTCGACGGGGCCAAGAAGCTCATGGGACTTCTCTAGGCGTCTGCCCCTCTTCCTCGGGAGGGAACCTTTCCGCCGTCCCGTTCGTCTACCGAAGTGAGCGTCCCAGTCTAGGAGGTGTCCCATGTCCCGAGTAAAAGCCCTCATCGTCCTTTGCCTGACCATCCTTCTCGTGGCCGTGTCCTGCATCATGGCCGGCGAGGAGTACAAAGAGGATTTCTCGAGAACGCTGCCGCTCAAGGCGGGCGACCGGTTCGCGCTCGAGAACGTCAACGGCGGGGTGACGATCTCGGCCTGGGACCGCGACGAGGTCGAGATCAAGGCCGTCAAGACGACCCGCAGGCGGCGGGAGGAACTGGACAAGGTCGAGATCCGGGTCGACGAGGGTAACGGCCGGATCTCGGTCAAGGCCATCTGGCCCAAGTTCCCCCGGCGAGCCAACGTCAGCGTCGCGTTCACGGTCAGGGTCCCCGAGGGCGTCCACCTCGACGGCGTGGGCACCGTCAACGGCGGGGTCGAGATCACCGGCCGCTACGGCCGTATCGAGGCCGGCACGACCAACGGCTCGGTCGTCCTCGAGGACGCCGCCGGCGAGCTCACCGCGGACACGACCAACGGCTCCATCCGCGTCAGCCGGTTCGCGGGCCCGATCGAGGCGGAAACGACGAACGGCAATATCCGGCTCGAGGACGTGACCTTCGAGGGCGGTGTTTCGGCCGGGACGACCAACGGCTCGATCACGCTGGCCATCGCC
>DSDX01000278.1 GCA_011048485.1 Candidatus Aminicenantota bacterium
CCCAGACGCGAGGTGATCTCGTCGGTGATGCCCGCGGCGAAGTACTCGTCCCGGGGCGCGCCCAGGTTCTCGAAGGGGAGGACGGCGACGATGGGCCGGGAGTCGGCTCGCGGGGGCGCGGCGGCCCGGCGGGTGCCCGACCACCAGAGGAAGGTGGCCCCCAGGAGGAGGAACAGACCGACCAGAGGGAGCCAGCGGAGGGAGCGGGGCCGGGCCGAGGCCGCCGGCCGGTCGCGGCCGCTGTCGGAGATCTCCTGGCTGAGCCGGAGAGACCGGAGGATCCCGGCCACCTCGACCGCCGAGCCCGGGCGCTCTTCGCGCTCCTTGGCCAGGCAACGGCGGATCAGCTCGTCCAGGGCCGGGGGCACGCGGGGCAGAGGCGGCACCTCGTCCCGCAGGATGGCCGACGTCACGTCGGCCGCCGTGCGGCCGGTGAAGGGGCGGACGCCCGTGGCCAGCTCGTGGAGCAGGACGCCCAGGGCGAAGATATCGGTGCGGGCGTCCACCTCCTCGCCGCGCAGCTGCTCGGGCGACATGTAGGGCGCCGTGCCCAGGACCGAGCCCTGGCCCGTGAGCTCCATGGCCACGGTGTGGTCCGTGTCGGGCGGGGCCTCGACGGGTTCCCGGGGCTGGGCCAGCTTGGCCAGGCCGAAGTCCAGGACCTTGATGCGCCCGTCGGCGGTCACCATGACGTTGGAGGCCTTCAGATCGCGGTGGATGATCCCCTTGGAGTGGGCCTCGGCCAGGGCCGAGGCCACGGCCCGGCCGATGCGCAGGACCCCGGCCAGAGGCAGGCCCTTTTCGGGGATGCGGGCGGCCAGCTCCTCGCCCTCCACCAGCTCCATGGTGAGGAAGGAGAGCCCCTCCACCGTCTCGACCGAGTACATGTGGACGATGTGGGGGTGGTTCAGGCCGGCCACGGCCCGGGCCTCGCGGTGGAAGCGCTCGAGGCGGATGGGATCGGCGGCCAGGTCGGCCGGCAGGATCTTGAGGGCGACCTCGCGGTTCAGATTGGTGTCCAGGGCGCGGTAGACCTCCCCCATGCCGCCCCGGCCGAGGAGGGAAAGGATCTCGTAGTGGGCGAGGCGCTGGCCGATCACGGGGGGCGCTCCCGTGGGAGGTGATGGTCGGAGAATAGAGGGTAAGAGGGGGAAGGAGTGCGGTCAACTCGGAGAGGGCGCAGTCGCCGCCTCCTGGGGCACGAGCACCCTCACCGCCGCCGGCAGGACCTCGATCTCGACGGGGGTAGTACCGACGATGTCCCCGTCGGCCTGGACCCGGAGGGGCCGATCGCTGCGGATGGTGGCGTGCTTCTCCACCTCGAGGAAGCGCCACAGGAAATCGAAGGGACGGCCGGCGAGCACGTTGAAGATCATGCCGGGATAGTCGCGGATGGCCTTCATGCCCAGGACGAAGACGTCCAGGTGACCGTCATCGACACTGAGGGTGGGCCCGTTCAGGTAGAGCGCCTTGGGCAGCATGCCGCAGTTCATGACGGAGACCTCGATGGCCCGGTACTCCTCGGCCACGCCGTCCACCGCCACCGTCAGAGGGTGCGAGCGCCACCGGAACATCCTCAGCAGGATGCCCCAGAGGTAGGCCAGGCGGCCCAGGCGGTTCTTGAGGCCCGTGGTCGCGCTGCGGACGACGGAGACGCTGACCCCCACGCTGACATTGAGGATGAAGACCCGGTCGCCGATCCTCATGGCGTCGATCCGCCTCGTTCCCGACGGTCCGTCGATGAGGGCGACGGCCTCGTCCACCCCGGTGGGGATGCCCAGTTCCCGGGCGATCAGATTCCCCGTCCCGGTCGGGAGGATGCAGAGGGGGATCGAGCTTTCCACCAGGCCGTCCACCACGCCGGAGACCGTTCCGTCCCCCCCCGCTGCCACGACCAGGTCGAAGCCCTCGCGCAGGCGGGCCCGGACGATCTCCCCGATCGCATCCCCCTCGACCGTCTCGTGGACCTCATAGGGGATCTGGGCCGCACCGAGGCGGCGGGCGAGCGCGTCGCGCACCGAAGCGTGCGCTTCCTGGCCGGCTGCGGGGTTCAGGACGACGAAGACCTTCA
Organism: Candidatus Aminicenantota bacterium; assembly: GCA_011048485.1. Classification (GTDB taxonomy): domain Bacteria; phylum Acidobacteriota; class Aminicenantia; order Aminicenantales; family Saccharicenantaceae; genus RBG-16-66-30. Next base: position 2,072 of record DSDX01000278.1, read on the forward strand.
TGACTTCCTCGATGAGTGGGAGCCACCGGGGGTTGCTTGGCGGAGTCTCGCCCGACGATGCCCAGGGCATCAACCCCGGACTGCCGGCGCCTTGAGGCGTCCCCGTCGGCACGGACCCGTCCTTTCGATCTACATCCCTCCCCATCCTCCGGCCCATGGTCCCCGCATGGGCGCCGGCCTAGCCTGTAGGACGGAGGAAGGCCGCACCTCTCCATGGATCCCGCCTGCCAGGGCTTCCCCGTCTCGCGGCGGTGACGCTCCACCGCCCGGCATCCTCGGCCACACGGTCAGGACCCAGCCGTTCCCGCACACGAGGAGCTTCATGATGAAGACGAGAAACTGCCGGGGCCTCCCGGCGCTCCTGGCCCTCGGCCTGGTCGTCGCCCTGACGAGCACGGCCGCGGCCCAGGACCCCACCATCGAGAGTCAGATCAGCGCGACCGCGTCCACCTTCCAGCAGGCCCGGGAGGACAGCTGGGATCTCTACGCCCCGAAGACCTTCGACGAGGCCAGCAGGAGCCTGGCGAAGGCGCAGGAGAAGTTCCGCGAGGGCGGTGAGATCGACGAGATCCGCAAGGAGCTCGACAAGGCCCGCACCCGTCTGGCCGAAGCCGCCCGCTACGCCCAGATCGGCGCCCTCGTCCTGACCGATGCGATCAAGGCGCGCTCGGACGCCCTGGCCACGGGCGCTCCCGACCACGCGCCGGACGAGTGGAAGGATGCCAAGGAGACCCTCCACGAGGCCGGCCGCAAGGTGGAGAAGGGCGAGAGCAACGACGCCCGCAAGAAGGCGGCCGAGGCCGAGAGCAAGTTCCGCAAGGCCGAGCTGAAGGCGATCCGGGTGGACCTGCTCGGCACCGCGCGCCAGGCCCGGGACGCGGCGAAGGAGGCCGCGGCCGACGAGAAGGCGCCGCGGACCTATGCCGAAGGTCAGCAGGCGCTGGATGCCGCCGAGTCGACCCTGAAGGGCGACCGCTACCAGTGGGCCGAGACCAAGGCCCAGGCGCAGGCGGCGACCGAGGCCTTCCGCCACGCCGTCTACATCGCCGGCCTCCTCGACCGCGTCGAGGCCGACAACCCGGTGCGCTTCGAAGACCACCAGCGACAGCACGAGGCCGTCCTGGCCCAGGTGGCGAAGGCCCTGAACATGCAGGTCGACTTCACCGAAGGGGTCGCCGGCGCGGGCGAGGCCATCCTCGCCGGCGTCCAGAGCCTCAGGACCGACCGGGACAACCTGCGCGAGGAACTCTACGAGACCGCGAGCCTGGCCGATTCACTCAGCCTGACGCTGATGCGGGTCGAGGAGAAGAAGGAGTCGGTGACCGCCGCCATGAGGACCGAGCAGAAGCGCCGGCAGGACATGCGCGAGCTGGAGGACCTCTTCCCCGCCGATCAGGCCTCGGTCATCCAGCAGGGCGACGAGGTGATCTGCCGCCTCTACGGCCTGTCGTTCCCCGTGGGCTCGTCGGAGATCCAGCCGCAGAACTTCCAGCTGCTGACCCAGATCCAGCGGGCCCTGCGGATCTTCCCCGACGCCGCTGTCGTGGTGGAAGGCCACACCGATGCCGCGGGCGACGACGACCTGAACCAGCGGCTCAGCGAGGGGCGCGCCGATGCGGTGCGGCAGTACATCGTCGCGAACATGCCCAACGCCGCGGCGCGGATCACGACCAGGGGCTATGGCGAGTCCTCGCCCCTGGCCAGCAACGACTCGGCCGCCGGCCGCGCCAAGAACCGCCGCATCGACATCCGGTTGACCGACCTCTATGGAGGCGGCACGCCGCACCAGGACGCCATGCGCTGACCTAGGGCTCCTTGATGGTCGAGCGCTTCATGAGCACGTAGAGCGGGCAGTACCCCACGATGCTCGTCAGCAGCAGCACGACGGCCACGATCCCCAGGATGATCGCGGTCACCCCCACGATCTGTCCGGCGAAGATGAGGACCCCGAGCAGGATGGCGATCAAGGCCCGGATGGCCCGGTCGGCCACGCCCACGTTCTTCTTCATCCCAGACCTCCGCGAGAAGAGGTACCGGCGAAGCCTCGGTCCGGATCGGATCCGGTGCGGTCCGGGCCCCGCTGCCGGGAGGCTATCCCAATGCCCGGGTGGTGAACAGGGCAATCGGGGGTCTGGGTCGACGATGCCGGAGGATCGGCGTGCCGGATCGCGGGGCGGGTTGGCGGAGGAAGGGCCGCCCTACTCGCCGGCGTAGTCCCCGTACCGCGCCGCCAGCGCCTCGTCCCCCGTCTTCTCGGCGATGTCGACCAGCTCCTCGGCCGTCTTGATCGTCCGGGGGTGCTCGGCGCCGGACTTCTCCAGGAAGATCTCGAAGGCCCGGACCAGGCGCGGGCGCGCCACGTCGTAACGCTGCAGCCGGCTCAGCGCGACCCCCGCGTCCATCAGCGCCAGGGCCACGCGGGGGTGGTCCTCGTCGTACATGCGCGAGGAGATCTCCAGGGTGCGGTCGAAGAGGGCGAGGGCTTCCTCCTCGCGTTCCAGTCCGAGAAGGGCGATCCCCTCGTTGCGCAGCAGGGTCAGCACGTCGGGGTGATCGGTGCCCCGCGCCTCGATGAGGCGCGGTTCCAGCTCGTGGAAGAC
>DSDX01000095.1 GCA_011048485.1 Candidatus Aminicenantota bacterium
ATGTCCACAAGACCTCGCGCGAGCACTTCGAGATGCGGATCCACAAGCGGCTCATCGACATCAGCGAGTACAACAACGAGACGATCGAGGAGCTCCAGAAGCTCGACCTGCCGGCCGGGATCGACGTCGAGATCCAGGCCTACGGGACGGGAGAGTGATCATGGTCCAGGGATTGATCGCCAAGAAGATCGGCATGAGCCAGCAGTTCGACGACGCCGGCAACGTCGTCCCCGTCACCGTCCTCCAGGCCGGGCCGTGCACCGTCATCCAGAAGAAGACGGCCGAGAAGGACGGCTACGTCGCCGTCCAGCTGGGGTTCGTCGAGGAACGGGGCGTCCGGAGGCCGACCAAGCCCCAGCTCGGGCATTTCAAGAGGGCCGGCGTCCCGGTCGTCAAGAAGCTCCAGGAGTTCGGCTGCTCCGATCCCGCCTCGGTCAAGGAGGGCGACCAGGTCCTGGTCGACATCTTCGAGGTCGGCGAGACGATCGATGTCGTCGGGACGAGCAAGGGCAAGGGCTTCGCCGGCGTCGTCAAGCGCCACCACTTCGCCGGGGGCGACGCGGCCCACGGCTCCATGTTCCACCGCGCCCCGGGCTCGATCGGCGCTTCGTCCTACCCCTCGCGGGTCGTCAAGGGCATGCGCATGGGCGGCCACATGGGCCACGAGCGGGTCACCGTCCGCAAGCTCAAGGTCGTCGGAACGGACAAGGATCGGAACCTCCTCATCGTCAAGGGCGCCGTGCCTGGCGCCAAGGGGGGGTACGTCCTCGTCCGCAAGGCCGCGGCCGTTCCGGAGCGGGCCACATGAGCGGGAAAGAGGGCACCATGGCGAAACTCGACATCCTCGACCGGAGCGGCAAAGCCGCCGCCCAGATCGACCTGCCGGAGGGCCTCCTCTCCGGGCCGGCCAACGACCATCTCATCTACGAGGCCGTCGTCAATTACCGGGCCAACCAGCGCCAGGGGACGGCGGCGACCAAGACCCGGGCTTCGGTCCGGGGGGGCGGCCGCAAGCCTTGGCGCCAGAAAGGCACCGGCCGGGCCCGCGTCGGCAGCACGCGCTCACCTCTTTGGAAGAAAGGCGGGACGGTCTTCGGGCCGCAGCCCCGCGATTATTCCTACGAGCTGCCGAAGAAGGTCCGGCGGGGCGCCCTCCGCTCGGCCCTGGCCGGCAAGCACGCCGCCGGGGACCTCGTGATCGCGAGCGAGCTCGATCTCAAGGAGCCCAAGACCCGGGAGGCCGCCGCCCTGCTCAAGGGGCTCAAGCTCGACTCGGCCCTGCTGGTCGACACGGCCGAGAACGCCAACCTGTTCAAGGCCGTCCGCAACCTGCCCCGGGTCAAGGCGGTCGACGTGGCCGGCCTCAATATCTACGACGTCCTCGCCCACAAGTCCGTCGTCTTCAGCCGGCGGGCCTTCGAGGCCGTCCTGGAGAGATTGACGTGATCAAAGACCCTCATAAGATCATCATCCGCCCGGTCATCACCGAGAAGACGACCCAGCTCAAGGCGACGAGCGGGGTGATCTGCTTCGAGGTCGCCCGCGGCGCCAACAAGATCGAGATCAAGCGGGCCATCGAGCAGCTGTTCAAGACCAAGGTCGCCGAGGTCCGGACCCAGTCGAAAGCCGGCAAGGTCCGCCGGGTCGGCCGCAACGCCGGCAAGACGAAGGACTGGAAGAAGGCCTACGTCCGGCTCCGCGACGGCGAGAAACCGATCGAATACTTCGAGGCGGCGTAACATGGGCATCAAGACCTACCGACCGATGACACCCGGCCTGAGGCACAGGACCGGCAACCGCTACGACGAGCTGACCGGGGACGATCCCCACAAGCCCCTGCTCGTCCATCTTCCCAAGTCGGGCGGCCGGGACAACCGGGGCCGCTTGTCGATGCGGAACCGCGGAGGCGGGCACAAGAAGCTCTACCGGATCGTCGACTTCAAGCGGGACAAGATCGACGTCCCCGGCAGCGTCGAAACGGTCGAGTACGACCCCAACCGCTCCTCCTTCATCTCCCTGGTGAAGTACCGGGACGGCGAGCGCCGCTACATCATCTACCCCGCCGGCCTCCAGGTCGGGCAGGAGATCGTCTCGACGGACCGCCAGGCCGACATCCTGCCGGGCAACGCCATGCCCCTGCGCTTCATCCCTCTCGGCACGATCATCCACAACATCGAGCTCAGGAAGGGCAAAGGCGGCCAGGTGGCCAAGTCGGCCGGCGCGGGGGCCCAGATCCTGGCCAAGGAAGGGGACTACGCCCAGGTCCGGCTGCCCTCGTCCGAGATCCGGAAGGTCCATCTCGACTGCCGGGCCACGATCGGGCAGATCGGCAATCTCGACCACTCGAACATCAAGGTCGGCAAGGCCGGCCGGAACCGTTGGAAGGGCATCCGGCCCCACGTCCGCGGCACGGCCATGAACCCCATCGACCACCCGCACGGCGGCGGCGAAGGCAAGGCCAAGGGCGGCCGCCATCCGGTCAGCCCGACGGGCATCCCAACCAAGGGCTTTAAGACGCGCCGGAACAAGCGGACCCAGGCCTTCATCGTCCGGCGCAGGAGCAAGTAACCATGAGCAGATCGCTACACAAAGGCCCCTTCATCGACGGCCACCTCCTGGAGAAGGTCCAGGCCCTGTCGACCCCCGCGGCCAAGCGCCAGGTCATCAAGACCTGGTCCAGGCGCTCGACCATCATCCCGGAGATGGTCGGCATGACCATCGGCGTCTACAACGGCCGGAAGTTCATCCCGGTCTTCGTGACCGAGAACATGGTCGGGCACAAGCTCGGCGAGTTCTCCCCGACCCGGTACTTCAAGGGCCACACCTCCAAGACGGCCAAGCAGCTCAAGGTGGGCAAGACATGAACGCCCCGGACCCCCTGTCCCACGCCGTCGCCCGCTTCGTGCGGATGAGCCCGCAGAAGGGCCGCCTCGTGGCCGACCTCGTCCGGGACCGCTACGTCGGCGAGGCCCTGACCATCCTGCGCTTCAGCGAGCGGAAGAAGATCAGCGCCATCCTCGAGAAGGTCCTCCGGTCGGCCATCGCCAACGCCCAGCAGAAATCGCCTGAGGTTGACGTCGACACCCTCTACATCTCGCGCATCCAGATCAACGGCGGCCCGATCGCCAAGCGGATCCGCCCGGCGCCGCAGGGGCGGGCCTATCGCATCCAGAAGCGCACGAGCCATGTCCACATCTACTTGAACGAAAAGGGGAAATGACCGTGGGACAGAAAACGCACCCGTACGGATTCCGGCTCGGCTTCAACAAGCCCTGGACGTCCCGCTGGTTCGCCAAGGGGCCGGACTACGCCCGCCTCATCCACGAGGACCTGCGGATGAAGAAGGCCGTCAAGGAGAAGTACTTCCACGCCGGCATCGCCGGCGTCGACGTCGAGCGCGTCGGGCCGAAGATCCGGGTCATCATCCACACGGCCCGGCCGGGCATCATCATCGGCCGGGGGGGCAAGGAGATCGAGAGCCTCAAGGGCTATCTCGAGGCCATCGCCAAGCGCGACGTCTACGTCGACATCCGCGAGGTCGACAAGCCGGAGCTCAACGCCCTGCTCGTCGCCGAGAGCATCGCCGTCCAGCTCGAGAAGCGCATCGCCTACCGCCGGGCCATGCGCAAGTCCGTCGAGTTCGCCCTCAAGATGGGGGCCAAGGGCATCAAGGTCATGTGCGCCGGCCGCCTCGGCGGGGTCGAGATCGCCCGGTCCGAGTGGTATCTCAAGGGCCAGCTCCCGCTGCAGACGCTCAAGGCCGACATCGACTTCGCCTTCACCGAAGCCTTCACGACCTACGGCCAGATCGGCATCAAGGTCTGGGTCTACCGGGCCGACGTCGAGAAGGCCAAGATGACCTCCCAGATGGCCGAGGTCGAGGAGATCTAGCCATGTTGATGCCCGCCAAAGTCAAATACCGCAAGCAGCAGCGGGGCCGCATGCGGGGCAAAGCGCTGCGCGGCGGAACGCTGACCTTCGGGGAGTTCGGGCTCCAGGCCCTCGAGCCGGGCTGGCTGTCATCGCGTCAGATCGAGGCCGGCCGCATCACCATCACCCGCCACATGAAGCGGAAAGGCAAGCTCTGGATCCGGACCTTCCCCTGGAAGTCGGTCACCAAGAAGCCGACCGAGGTCCGCATGGGCAAGGGCAAGGGCGATCCCGAATTCTGGGTCGACGTCATCCGGCCCGGCAAGATCCTCTTCGAGATCGAGGGCGTCGGCGCCGACGAGGCCCGGGAAGCCATGCGCCTGGCCGCCCACAAGCTGCCCATCAAGACGCGGTTCATCTCCCGCGAAGCGAGGGAGCTCAGATGAAGACCAAGGAACTCATGGAACTGTCGCGCGAGGAGCTGAGGCACCGGGAGGAGGAGCTCGTCGACCAGCTCTTCAAGCTCCGCTTCCAGAAGTCCCTCGGCCAGCTCGAGAGCCCGATGAAGATCAAGGCCGTCAAGAAGGACATCGCCCGCATCAAGACGCTCTTGAACCGGCCCCCCCAGGCCACGGAGTAGCCCATGGACATGCAGCAGAAAGCACGGAAGACGACCAAGGTCGGGACCGTCATCGCCAAGAAGATGCAGAAGACGGTCACGGTGCAGGTCGAGAGGCAGATCCGCCACCCCCTCTACCGGAAGACCATCCGGAGGAAGAAGAC
>DSDX01000093.1 GCA_011048485.1 Candidatus Aminicenantota bacterium
CTATTTCGGCGTCAAGGCGCTCGGTTCGGGCCGGGCCGGGGACCCGGCGGCCGACGTCGAATGGGTCACCATGGACGCGTATTTCCAGCCCCTGACGGAGCTCGAGCAGTCCATCAAGGCGGACTACGAGGAGAAAGGGCTTCTGCCTCTCCAGATCCGCCAGTTCGGCAGCGACCCCGCCGTCCTCAAGAAGTTCCGCGGGTCCAAGATGGTCGGCGCGGGCGTGCCCGTCCTGGAGATGACCTTCCAGGGCCTCGAGGACTGGGCCATCGTCGAGGTCTGGATCAAGGGTGAAGAAGGCCGGGAGATCCGCCGGACCATCCTCTACATCCTCACCGGCAACGAATGGACGGTCGGAGACAGCGGCCGCCTGGCGGATTGACGGAGCCCCTGAAGCCGGAGGCCGCATGAGCATCGAGTCCCTCAAGTCGGACATCCTCGTCGTCGGGGCCGGCCCGGCCGGGCTGACCGCCGGGATCTATGCCGCCCGGGCCGGCAAGAAGGTCCTCATCCTTCAGGGTCGAAGTCCCTCCCGGCTGGGCATCCCCTACATCATCGAGAATTACCCGGGCTTTCCGTCGATCGAAAGCCTGGCCCTGCTCGACCTTTTCCGCGAGCACGCGGTATCCTTCGGCGCCGCGATCAGGGCCGGGGACGCCATCGCCTACGCCCTCGACGGGAGCCCGAAATATGTCACGACCAAGGACGCGATCATCGAGGCCGGAGCGGTCATCCTGGCTTCGGGCAAGCCGCTTCCCAAGGAGCGTCTCCTCGACGGAGAGGACAGGCTCGTCGGGCAGGGCGTCAGCTACTGCGCGACCTGTGACGGCCCGCTCTATCGGGGCGCGACGGTCGCGGCGGTCGGCCACGGTGAGGAAGCCCTGGAGGACGTCCGCGCCCTTCAGGCCATGGGTTGCCGCGTCCTCTGGGTCCCCGGGAAGTCCGGCGGGGCCGCCGATACGCCCGAAGCCAAGGGCCTCGAGGGGCAGGACGTGGCCATCCGCCGCGACGGGAAGATCAAACAGATCCGCGGCCAAGCCAAGGTTGAGGCCGTCGTCATCGAGTCGGCCTCCGGGGCGGAGACGATCCCGGTCGCGGCCGTCTTCATCTTCCGGGAGATCCCGGCCGGGCCGCTCTACGAACGGGCGGGTATCGCGCTCGACGCCAAGCAGTGCGTCGCCGTGGACAGGGAGCAGAAGACCAACGTGCCCGGCGTCTTCGCCGCCGGCGACATCACCTGCGGCGGCCAGCAGGTCGTCACGGCCGCCGCCGAGGGCTGCGTGGCCGCCCTGCAGGCCCTCATCTATCTGCGGTCCTAGTCTCCAGCCCATTCCCTGGAACCCCATCGTCCAGGCGGATCTTTCAGCTGGACGGGGTGACGGGGCAGGCCGTTCCGTCGAGCCGGAAGGCGATCCTCTTGGACCGGGATATGGTCACCCGTCCGCCGATGGGCACGACCATGAGATTGCGCTTGATGTCGTGGCCGAAGTTCGTGACCGTCAGGATCGGCATGGGGTTGCCCTGCAGGCGGCGGTCGCGGATGACGTCGGCGAGATAGGACCGGACGAAGCGGGCCGCCTGGCGCTGGGGCCTGCGCGCCCTCGGGCCCGTCCCGGGCGGCGTGACCGAGCCGATGACGATGCCCTTGATCCCGGCGAAGACGTTGTGCCGGCGCAGGGCCGCGAGCAGGCGATGGAGGTCCTCGACGTCGACCTGGATGTCCTCGAAGAAAAGGACATGCCGCTTCCAGTTGAACCTGGGCGGGCGGCCGCGGTTGAGGAAATTGACGAAGGTCGTCAGGTTCCCCCCGACGGGGATGCCCGACAGCCGGCGAGGCGGGGGGGGGGTCAGCCAGGCCGCGCCTTGGTACTGGATCTCCTCGCCCTTGATGAGGGCGACGAGGTTCCGGAAATCGCCCTTGCCGACCTTGAGAGACGGGAAATAGATGACCGGGACCCGGCAGACGTGGTAGATCTCGCTCAGGAGGAACGTGAAGTCGGAGAAGCCGACGAACAGCGGCCGCCTCTCCCGGATGACCCGGAAGTCCTTGGCGTCGATCCGGCTGACGAGGTCCTCGGCGCCCGTCCCGCCGGCGATGGAGATGACGATGTCGAAATGGCGGATGGCCTCCTTGAAGACCTGGGCCCGGTCCTCGAGGGGGGCCGTGACGTGGCGGATCTCGCTGTCGCTGGTGAAGATGTGGGGGCCCAGGACGATCTGCCGGCAGCCCAGGGCCTGTTTGAGGCGCCGGGCCGTCCGGTTGAGGATCGGCTTTTCCTTGACGAAAAGACCGGTCGAGGGCGCGATGAAGCCGATCGTTTCGTAGGCCATGGGATCCCCGGATTCCGGGAGAAGCCTAGACTAGCAGAACGCACCGCCCGTTTCAATGGCCCGAAGGCCTTGGCTCAGAACGACTTGAGCTTTTGGCCCGGGGCCGAGAGCTGGAGGGCCTTGAGGGCTTTCAGCTCGATCTGCCGGATCCGCTCCCGGGTCAGCTTGAAGTGCTGGCCGACCTCCTCGAGGGTGTACTCCCGGCCGTCGCCGAGCCCGTAGCGCATCCGGAGGACGAGGGTTTCCCGCTCGGGCAGGGTGCGCAGGGCCGCCTCGATCTGCTCGCGAAGGTTGATGTGGATGACGGTATCGGGCGGGGAGGGGAAGGCCTTGTCCTCGAGCAGATCGCCGAGGGAGCCCTCGCCGTTCTCCCCGAGAGGGGTCTCGATGGAGACCGGGTCCTGGGAGGAAAAGAGCATTTCCAGGACCTTGTTGACCGGCAGGTTCATCCTGCGGGCCAGGTCTTCGGGGCTGGGCAGCTTGCCGCTCTCCTGGACCGAGGCCTGGGAGATCTTCTTCAGACGGTGGATGGTCTCGGTCAGATGGACCGGGATGCGGATGGTCCGGCCCTGATCGGCGATGGCCCTGGTGATCGACTGGCGGATCCACCAGGTCGCGTAAGTCGAGAACTTGTGCCCGCGACGGTAATCGAACTTCTCCGCGGCCCGCATCAGGCCGATATTGCCTTCCTGGATGAGGTCCAGCAGCTGGAGGCCCCGGCCCTGGTACTTCTTGGCGATCGACACGACCAGCCTCAGGTTGGCCGAAACGAGATCGCTCTTGGCCCTCTCCCTGGTCCGGCGGCCGGACTGGATGCCCTGCAGGATGGTCTTGGCGTCCCGGCGAGCCTGCTTGGACCCGCGCCTGAGTCCTTCCCTCAAACGCGATTGGACGGTCTGGACGATCTCGTCATGGTACTCCGGCTTGAGCTCGAGATCGCGAACCATCCGGATGAGGCGGACGGACAGGCGGCCCCGGGCGAAGCGGTTGCGGACGAGCGGCCGGATCTTCGTCAGCCGGGTGGCCAAAAGGCGCACTTTGTGGATCCGGTCGAGGACCTCGGCCCGCCGGGCCTCGAGGCTGTCCTCCGAGAAGCCGTCGTCGTTCATGTTGAAGAACTTGACGAAGGCCTCAGGGGTCTTCTTGAGCCGGGCCTCGAGGGAAACGAGCTCCTCGAGCGTCAGGGGTGTCTTGACGAGGGCCTTGAGAATGGCCTTTTCGCCCCGCTCCATCCGCCTGGCCAGGCCGATCTCCTCTTCCCTCGACAGGAGCAGGATGCTGCCCATCTCGCGGAGGTAGATCTTGACCAGGTCGGCGGTCTGCTCGATGTCCTCGGGCGAATTCAGTCCGCGGCCGCGCCTGGAGCCGTTCTTGGGACCGCCGGGGCCATCTCCCAGAGAGGCGGCGAAGAGCTCCTCCTCGTCGGCGTAGAGCTTGCCGTCAGGCTTGCGAGGAATGAGCCCCAGGAACTCCTGGGGGTTCTTATATTTGAATTCGGTCGCCATGGGCGTCTCCCTCTATAGTAATATTATAGGAAAACTACATTAACCGGCTTTTCGTTTCGCTGGCCTGGCCATGATCTCATTTTCCCACCCATCGTTTCCTTCCCTTGAACGCCGTCGAGGGAAGGTTCGTTTCAACCCCGGGGGGAGGGGCCGCCGCGAAAGAAACGCGGAGGATAGCCCCTCTTGTCCCTTTTGTCAAGAAAAAACTTTACAAAAACGGACTCGGCCGGGGCCAGGACGGCCGGCCAAGGCCGCCCAAGCCTGAAAAACTGGCCTGTTCTCCTAATGTCCAAAACTGCCTCCCGGTCGTCCCCTCTAGACTTCAAGATTCGTGCCAGATGGGTTTATCGGGCGGTCAGGCTAGTGCCGGTCGGGTCCAGGGCCGGCTTGTCCCGTTTTGAGGACAGTGTCTGCCCGGTTCAGTAACAGACGATGCCGTGCTTCTTGAAATATTTCTGGTGATATTCTTCCGCCTTGTAGAACGCGGCCGCGGGAACGAGCTCTGTAGCCAAGCGCTTCTTGTAGCGGCCGGAACTCTCCAGCTCGTCCATGACCTTTCGGGCCGTTTCCCGCTGGGCCTGGCCATGATAGAAGATGGCCGACCGGTACTGGCTCCCGCGGTCCGGGCCCTGGCGGTTGACCTGGGTCGGGTCGTGAATGGAGAAGAATTGGCGCACAAGCTCCTCGTAGGACACGCGCGAAGGATCAAAGGCCACCTGGACGGCCTCGGCGTGACCCGTCTTGTCGGAGCAGACCTCCTCGTAGGTCGGATCGACGGTCTTGCCGCCGGTGTAGCCGACGACCGTGGATACGAC
>DSDX01000092.1 GCA_011048485.1 Candidatus Aminicenantota bacterium
GTCAGGCGGGGTTTTCTCGCGGCCGGGACGGCGGCGGCCGGGGGGGCCGAGGCTGGGGCCGAGCCTGGGGCAGAGCCTGGGGCCGACGACCCGGTCTTCGGGGCCATCGCCCCGGCGATTCTCGCGAAGGCCCTCGCGGGGGGACGGCCCAGGCTCATCAGCCGGGGGAGCGACAGGCTTATCTACATCGAGCCGGTCCTGCCCTTGCCGCGGCTCATCATCGCCGGAGCGGGTCACGTCGGACGGGCCGTGGCCCGGCTGGGCAAGCTGCTCGACTTCGTCATCACCGTCATCGACGACCGGCCCGAATTCGCCAACGCGGCCAACGTCCCCGAGGCCGACGAGATCGTCGTGGCGGAGTTTGGGCCGGCGCTGGCCGGGATCGAGGACACGCCGGACAACTATTTCATCATCGTCACCCGGGGCCACCGGAAGGACGCCGAGGCCCTGCGGGCGGTGATCGGCCGCGAGGCCGCTTACATCGGCATGATCGGCAGCCCGATCAAGGTTGGGCTCATGCGACAGGCGTTCCTCGAGAACGGCTGGGCGACGGAAGAGCAGTGGGCGGGGATCCACTCGCCCATCGGGCTGGCGATCGGGTCCAAGACGGTCGAGGAGATCGCCGTCAGCATCGCCGCGGAGCTGGTCAAGGTCCGCAGCGGGCTGAAAGACGGCCGGGAGGAGGATGAAGAGGGAACGGGGACGGGGCCGGGAACGGGGCCTGGGACGGGAACGGGGGCGCCGTGATCTGGGCCGTCGTCCTGGCCGCGGGCGAGTCGCGCCGGATGGGGACGCAGAAGCTCCTCCTGCCCTACGGCGGCACCACGGTCGCGGGCGCGGTCGCGCGGGCGGCCCGGGATTCGCGGGCGGACCGCGTCCTCGTCGTGCTCGGCGCGGACCGGGACGCCGTTCGGGGCGGGATCGAGGCCGCACTCGGCGGGGGCAGCGAAGCCGTCCGCGGGGAGATCGAGGCCTCGCTCGGCGAGGGCCGGGGCTCGAGCGACGCCGGGACGGAGACGCGAGCGGGTGACGGCCTTGGCCCCGGTACGGCCAAGGAAACTGCCGGGAATGCGATGGGCCCGGATGAGCGTATTGGCCGCGGCGGGCCTGAGGAACCGGCTGAACCCGCCCAAGGGCGAGGGAAAAAGAGCGGCCCGCCCGCGAGTGGCGCGCCACCCCGCGTCGTCACGTTCACGGTTAACGAGAGCTACCGTCAGGGCATGCTGTCCTCGATCAAGGCCGGATTCCGGGCCCTGCCGCCAGAGGCGGGCGCGGCCGTGATCATGCTCGGCGACCAGCCCTTTATCGCGTCGAGCGTCATCGACGGGGTCATCGCGGCGTATGGAAAAGAAGGCGGCGCGGGCAAGGGCATCGTCCTCCCGACCTTCGGGGGCCGGCGCGGCCATCCCGTCCTCGTCGACCTGAAGTACCGGGACGAGGTCCTGGCCCTCGACCCGTCCGACGGCCTGCGCCAGCTGATGTGGGCCCATCCCGATGACATCCTCGAAGTCGAGGCCGGCGACGCCGCCATCCTGCGCGACCTGGACACCCCCGCGGATTATCAAGATGGGGGCGATCATGACAGGGTCAGATCTACTTTTTTCGAAAAAAAGTAGATCTGACCCTCTCCGGTTTGACCCCCTCATCATTTGACACGGCCGGGGCGCGGGCCTATCCTATATGTAGCGGGAGGAGGGGCCCGGCTCTATCAGGGCATGTGTCCGTCTTTCTCCCGGTATCTCCCTGAGGGAGGCCAGCCATGCACGCCCGCATGCTCAGGATGCAGGTCCGACCCGAGCGGATCGACGAGGCGGCCAAGGTCTTCGCCGAGAAAGTCATTCCCGGTTGCCGCGACCAGCCCGGCTACCGCGGCGCCTATTTCCTGGTCGAGCGCGATCTCGGCGAATGCGTCCCCGTCACGCTCTGGCAGACCGAAGCCGACATGTTGGCCACCGAAGAGAACCGTTTCTTCCAGGACCAGCTCATGAAGTTCCTCGGCCTCTTCCACCACGGCCTTTTCCGCGAGGCCTTCGAAGTCGCGATCGTCGACCCCCCATCGTCCCATCCCGTTTGACGCCCCCGGCCGGTTTGTTTATGCTGGGCGCGGCATGTCCCGCCCCGGAGGTTTCCCGCCATGAGAAAAGCCGCCCCCCTTATCGCCGCTCTTATCCTGGCCCTCACCGGGCCCGTCCTCGCCGCCCCCGCGGTCATCCAGGTCGTCAAGGCGCCCGCCGATCTGCCGGAGCCCTTCGCCCGCATCGCCCGCGAGAGCGACATCTTCGTCTCCGACGGCCGCTACGCCGCCGTCATCGCCGCGACCTCCCGGCCCCTCTGGAGCACGATCAACTACGGCCACCCCGACGTCGCCGGCTATATCGCCGCCTTCCTGCCCTCCGAAGCCGCGGCCCGGCCCGAGGTCCAGTTCGGTTATCCCTATCTCCGTCTCGACGGGAAGGCGCTCGTCGTCGAAACGGCTTCGGTCCGGCCCGAAGGAAGCACGGTCGTCGCCCGGGCCTCGTGTCAGGGCCCCGACGGCGTCCGCCTCGACATCCTCGTCCGCTACGCCTTCGCCTTCGAAGCCGGCCGGATCGACGTCGCCGCCGAGGTCCGCAACGCGGGAGCGGCCCCGGTCGAAGGCCTCAGCGCCAGCCTCGGCGCCAACGCCTGGCAGAGCTACAACTTCAGCCCCTACAACGCCAAGTCCTTCCCCACGCTCAACTTCCGCGTCTATGAACGGCCCGACCACGCCCTCGCCTGGCACGACCCGAACCCGGCCGGGACGTCAGGCGATCCCCGGCCCGGCGCGCTCCGCCCGGGCCAAGTCCATCGGCTTTCCTACTCCCTCTACGCGGCCGACGCACCGCCCGAGCTCCTCGACCGCCTCTATCGCGCCCTCCGCCTCCGGACGGTCCGGGCCGCTCTCGCGATCGATGGCTTCGACGGCCCGTCCGAGGTCGTCGTCCGCGAGCCCGCGACCGGCGCCGTCTTCTTCCGCACCTTCCTCGACAGGGCCGTCCCGCTCTCGATCCCCCTCCCTCCGGGCACCTACGAGGTCCGGGCCAACCTCTTCCCGGCCGTCGTCGAGAGGACCTTCGTCGCCCGCGCCGGCCACGACCCCTCCGGACCGGACGCCGCGCCCGAGGCTTGGACGATCAAGCCCCCGGCCTTCGGCCGTGTCCGCCTCTCCCTGGCCGACCCGCGGGGCCGCCACGTCCCGGGCAAGGTCTCGTTCATCGGCCTCGCGCCGACGGCCTCTCCCTACTTCCTGCCCGAGAACCCCGTCGTCACGGGCCGGAGCTGGGAGACGCTGAAGACCGCCGTCTACCCGCCGCCCGAAGGCTTCGACGTCGTCCTCCCCGCCGGGACCTACCTCGCCACCGCGTCGCGCGGTCCCGAGTTCGCCATGGAGACGCGGGTCGTGGAGGTCCTCACCGGCGAGCCCCGCGACCTCCGCTTCACGATCGACCGCGCCGTCGCCACGCCCGGCCTCGTTTCGATCGACACCCACATGCACACGCAGTTCTCCGACGGCTCGGTCCTCGTCGCTGAGCGACTGCGCAGCGCCGTCGCCGAGGGCATCGACGTCGTCGTCTCGGCCGACCACAACGCCGTCACCGACTACCGCGCCGACCTCGACCGCCTCGGCCTGGCCGGCGAGCTCGGCTTCGTGCCCGGCAACGAGGTCACGACCCGCACGAGCAACATCCACTTCAACACTTTCCCTGTCGCCATCCGCGCCGACGAGCCGGACGGGGGCGCGATCAGCGTCCGCGACGAGATCCCCGGCAGGCTTTTCGCCCTGGCCCGCGAGAAGAACCGGGGCTCCCTCGTCCAGGTCAACCATCCGCGCTCGGGAAGCCTGGGCTATTTCAACAACTACAACCTGGATCCCGAGACGGCCGCTTTCGCCGATCACGGGTTCGATCCCGATTTCGAGGTCATGGAGGCCATGAACGGGGCGCGCTTCGGCGGCGAGAACAGCCGCGCGATCGAGGACTGGTTCCATCTCGTCAACCGCGGCTATCCCGTCCGCATCGTCGCCTCGTCGGACGCCCACGGCGTCGACGGCGGCGAGACCGGATACGCTCGGACCTTCGCCCTCATGGACGAGCCCGTCGCCGGCGCCGTCGACCCGGTCGCCCTCACGCTCGCGCTCAAGAAGGGCCGGGCCTTCGTTTCGAACGGCCCCATCGTCTCGGTCCGGGCCGACGGCAAGGCCACGTTCGGCGACACGGTCAAGGCCAGGCAGGGCCGCGTCGACCTCGAAATCACCGTGACCGGCGCGCCCTGGATCGACGTCTCCGAGGTCCGCCTCGTCGTCGACGGCGAGCGCCGCCCCGCTCTCCCCATCGAGGGCGCCGACGGCCGCACGGTCAAGTTCCGCGACCGCGTCCGCGTCGACATGCCCCGCGACGGCTGGATCGCCGTCGAGGTCCGCGGCGCGCGCTCTCTCTACCCCCTGATCCAGCAGCGCTCCGGGAACGGGGATCCCGACCGGACCGCCATTCCCTATGCCCTGACCAATCCCATCTTCGTCGACGCCGACGGCGACGGCCTCTCCTCGCCCGTCTGGCCCGACAAGGTCCTCGTCAAGTAAGAGGGGGTCAAACCTACCTTTTGCAGCAAAAGGTAGGTTTGACCCCCTCCTGA
>DSDX01000336.1 GCA_011048485.1 Candidatus Aminicenantota bacterium
TCGTCCTCGCGGCCCTGTCCGACGCCGGTCCGGACGACGAATACGTCTACCTCTCCGGCGGACGGCTCTTCGAGCTCGGGCCAAGCGGCCGTCTGGAATCGCGCCAGAGCCGGGCCGCGGCCCCCGTGACCTGGCCGCTGGCCCACAATGTCCGTCCGGCCCAGCAGTCGCTCGGCTGGAACGGCTGCGGGGATTGCCACAGCGCCGGCTCCGACTTTTTCTTCGCCAAGCTCGAGGGCGCTGGCCCGCTGCTGACGGAGAGGACGGCCAAACGCTCGGCTTCGGCCTTCATGGGTCTGGGCGGGCTCTTCCAACGCGTCTTCGGTCTCTCGTTCGCCGTGCGCCCCGTCTTGAAGGTCGTCCTGGCCGTCTGCGCTCTCGTTGCCGGATCTCTCCTCTTCCTGGCCGGGCTCGTCGCGCTCGGCCGGTTCGCCGGGTTCCTGGAGAAGAGGTAAGGCCATGCTGTTCGCGATCATCACCGTCCTCGCCGCGGCCGGGACCTTCCTGGGGCTGGCTTTCCACCGCTTCCGGACGACCCGGGAGGAGGCCCGCTCGACCATCCTCTACGCCGAGCTCCTTAAGAAGTTCGCGGCCTGGCTGGCCTTGCGGACGGTCCAGATGTCCCGGCGGGCCTCGCCTCGGGCCTGGTGGGCCTATCTCAAGGGCCTGCCGCTCTGGGGGGAGCCCGTCCTCGCGAAGTGGCTTCACGTCTGTCTCTTCGGCAGCTTCCTCTATCTGGCGGCCAGCGGCTTTGTCTTCGCCGTCGTCATCCCCCGCGGGCTCTTCGGTTTCCCGCTCGTCGGGCACGTCATGGCCGGGGGGCTGTTCGCGGTCTGCCTCGTCATCACGGTCCTCTTCGAAGGCCGCGCGTTCATCTCCGTCCCCAAGCCGGCCGGACTCAGCCTGGCCCTCCTCGACCCGCGCCGGATGGGCATCACCCCGGCCCGGGTCAAGCTCTGGGCCTTCTGGATTTTCGTCCTGGCCGGGTTCCTGCTGACCGTCTCCGCCCTCCTTCCGATGCTGCCGCTCCTGCGCACGCCGGGCCAGAAGTTCATGTTCGAATTCCACCGCTACAGCGCCCTCGCCTCGGTCATAGCCGCGATGGTTTTCGGCGGGCTGGAGCTTTTCTCCCGCTCCCGGACCGACCCGGCAGCCGGCGCGGGAGCTCCCGGAAACTGACCCCCAGCGCCTACTTGGTCCGCGCCGAGGAGTCGCGTTCGCCGGTGTCGTAGAGGCCGACGATCTCGACGGCGCGGCTATCCTTCACCGTAAACGCCACCCGGAAGGAATCGAGCCCCTCGACGGCGAAAAGCGTCGCGGTCATGGGGATGAGCCGGTACTTCGGGCCCGTGCGCTGGTAATAGAGGGCGCCATTCTCGAATGTGACCTTGCGCTCGGCGTAGACGCCGACGAAGCTCCGCAGCGCCCTCTCGTCGAGGCGGGGCGGGTCCGCCTCGGCTTTTAGGCCGGCCAGGATCCATTCGTACTCAGCTTTCCGCCGGGGCGCCGCCGCCTTGGCCGCCAGCTTCTCGACGGCCAGCGCGTAGGCCCGATCGAAAGCCTCGGCAGCCGGGACGGCGATATCCGGCGCGACGCCCGTCCCCTCCCAGTTGGTCTTGGAGACGGGATTGATGGCCCGGGCGAAGGGGACCCTCAGGATGTAATCCTCCTGGACGATCCTTGTCGTCGTCGGATGGGCACCGCCGCCCGTCGTCTCGCCGATCACGGTGGCCCGCTTAAGGTTCTTCATGTTGTAGGTGAATTCTTCGGCTCCCGAGAAAGTCCGACCGCTCGTCAGGATATAGAGGTCGGCGCCGGCGGCCTTCGGCCCGGGGACGTAGGGCAGAGTCCAGTAGTTCTCGGTCCTGTCTGCGGCCCTGGCATAGAGGTCGTTGAGGTGGACAGGCTCGTCGAAGAAATAGGAGCTGATGAGCTGGATCTGGGCCGGATCGCCGCCGCCGTTCTGGCGGAGGTCGACGATGATGGCATCGCAGTAAGCCAGGAAGTTCATCGCGGCGACCGCGGTCGGCCCGGCTTCGTCAGGCGAAGCAAATATGCGAAAGTCCACATCGCCGATGTTCCCCGCAAGGCGCTCGACCTTGCGGAAGCCGAAGTTCTCGCGCCGGGCTTCCTCGAGCCGGCTCTCGCGGGCCTTCCGGACCTCATCCTCGCTCCGGCTTCTGAGCCGGCGGATATCTTCGGCCGTCTCGGGACTATAGGCGAAGCCGGTGTGACGGTCCTTGCTCACCTCGAGAATGACCGCGCCGACGCCCCGGGCGAAATCCGGGGCCGCGGAGAGCTTGTCGAAATCGCCGGCTTCGAGCTTGGCCCGGAGGGCCTCCTCGACCTTCTTGGCCGTATCGGCGAAAATGTAGTTCTCGTTGAAAAGCGCGGCGATCTCGTCGACGATGGCCTTTTTCTTGGCCGCGTCGAGTCTCGGCGCCGGGGACTCCTGGCCAAGCGCCAGAGAAGCCCCGAGGATCAAGAGCGTGATAGCGAGGGCGGCCCCGCGGATCTTTTTCGCCATATCGAACCTCCTCGAAAGATCAGGATCCGGTCTTCACCCGGGCCAGGATACCCCCGATCCGGTTGGCCAGCGGGCTGGCCCCCATGTCGACGTTGGCCATCGCGGCGACGATATAGCCCGAGTCGACATAAATGTCCAGCTGGGAATTGATGCCGTCGAAGCCTCCGCTGTGGCCGACCGCTTTGCCGCCCGGGCTCTGGACGACGGTGAATCCGTAGCCGTAATTCGCGCCCTTGAAATCCGTCCACATCAGGTCCCGCGTTCCAGGAGAGACGAGCTTGTCCGCAAGGAGCGCCAAGGCGAACCTATGAAGGTCCCTGACCGTGGAAAATCCCCCGCCAGCCGGCCCGCCTTTTATGACGTGGGCATAGAGGTTGTTCCTCCACCCATAAGGGCTCTTCCAGTCCGGGCTATAGCCGATGGCCAGGTTCTCGACGGGATCGTCCATCTCGTAGCAGTCGGAGTCGGTCATTCCGGCCGGGGCATAGATCGCCTTGCGGATGTGGTCGAAGTAGTCGTCGCCCGTGACCTTCTCGATGATGACCCCGAGAAGGAACATGCCCGTGTTGCTGTATTGGAAGCGGTCCCCCGGGGTGAAGGCGGGCCTGTCGTCCCTGATGAGCGGCTTGTAGTCGTCGAGCCTGCGGAAGAGCGCGCGCGAGCTCTTTTGATAGACGTCGTTGAAATAGCTGCCGAGACCGGAGGTATGGGTGATGAGGTGGCGCACCGTGATCTTGGCCGTGACGTCCTTGGGCAGCCAGGTCTCGTCGACCCACCGGCCGATGGGATCGTCGAACCTGAGCTTCCCGGCCTCGACCAGCCGCGCGACGGCCACGGCCGTGAACATCTTGTTCATCGAGCCCAGGTTGAACTTAGTGTCGATGGCGTTGGGGACGTGGAAGGCCTTGCTGGCCTCCCCCCCGAAATCGGTGAGAAGGACGCTCCCGCCCTTGGCGACGAGTACGGCCCCCGAGAGCCAGCCTTTGTCTTTGAGCCTGGATAGAAGGGCCCGGATCTCCGCCACGGCCTCCGTCTCGGTGAGCGGAGGCTCGACAAGGCCGGCGGGAGGACGCGCGGAATTGATACCCAGGCCGGCGACGAGGGACTCCGGTTCGGGGCCGAAGCGGAAGGTCAGGCCCCACCAATTCCCCAGGAGGCGGTCCTTGACGATGACCACCATCGCCCCCGGGCGCTCCGGTGTGTAAGTGCGAACGGAATAGAAGTCGAGGCCGCCCGTGTCCCGGCGGAACCCAAGCACCGTCGCGACGTGGTCGTCCATCGGAATCCTCTCACGGAACGCCTTGTCGCACTCCTCGTCCAGGAAGCGCCGGATACGCCCATCGTCGCCCGAATTGATGACTTCGATCAGGGACCGGACACGGGCTCCAGCGGGACCCGGAGGCAGCACCGTTCTGTCCTCGAAGGCCGGCGCGGCCGGCCGCTGCAAAGGGGCCCGCGGGATGGCCCCGGACAGGGATATCCCCAAGGCGAGGAGAGCCCCTATGAACATCTTCTCTCGGATCGTTCTTGCCATGTCAAACCTCCTCGAGGATTCCGGTCGAAACCGCGTCAGCGCGTCCAACTGGCCGGGCGCGACGCGTCAGCCTGAAGTCCCTTGATCAGAAGGTCGGCGATGCGGCCGACCTCGGCTTCCACTTCTTCCCTCCGGCCGAGCTCCCTGGGAGTGAGGCTGAACGGCAGAAGGGCGTTCGTGCCCTGGATGAGGACGAACGAGGTCGTCCGGGGATCGGGGCAGTCGAGGGCGCCCAGCCTCGCCCCCTCCCTGAGAACGCCCTCGAAGACGGCCGCTTCCTTCCCGAACCAATCCTGGCGCCGCACGATCAGAGCCGCCCGGACCGACGACAGCAGATCGCCCAGGCTCTGGGAATAATGGGCGACGCTGTCGAAACGATGGAGGACACGGGCAACGAGCATGCGCCGGAGACGCCTATCGACGGGCAGCGGCGATCCGGCGATCTCGCCGATCTTGCGGACGACCGTTTCGGCGATACGGTCGATATGGGCCAAGACGAGCTCTTCCTTGGACGGGAAATGGAGGTAGATCGTGCCCTTGCCAATGCCGACCTGTCGGGCCA
>DSDX01000263.1 GCA_011048485.1 Candidatus Aminicenantota bacterium
ACATGACGAAGGCCTCGCGGTTCCCTTTTCTTTTGAGGGTGTAGGAGAGAGGGGCCTCCCGGGTCGATCTGGCGATGGTGTAGGTCATGAGATCGGAGGCCGGGCCGGCCCGGAAGACGTGTTCGCAGCGGACGGGCGCGCTTCCCTGCGAGGCCAGGACCTCGAAGGTTTCTTCGAGCCGCAGCTCGGAGGGCGTGTCGCCCCAGAAAGCCTTGATGGCCCGCTCGGACCCCACGGGCATGGACAGCCCCATGAACACGTTGGTGGGGAAGACCCGGTCGAGGACCGGGACCTTGTTGACGGCGCCACCCGTCCTCAGGGTCAACGCGTCCTCAAAGCTGCGGGCTCCGCCGAAGGTCCGGACGAGGGCGACCCCGCCGTCGGTCCGGGCGATCTCGACCGCGAGCGCGCCGTAGAGGTCGATCTCGGTGCTGGCCTGGGGCACGAGGACCCACTCGCCCTCGACGGACGGGCTCTGGGCGCCCAGCGCCGCCGCGCAGATCAGGACAGCGGCGAGGAGCGTGCCCAAGCATCGACGTGTGCCCATGATGACCTCCCTTGTCCGAGCGGGGACGTGCAACCTATCGGGAACTATAGCATATTCCCTGCCCCGGCCGGGAAATTCCAATTCCCGTCGCCGTGTGGTACATTTCCGATACTCACAAGGAGGTGCCGTGAACAAGCCATCGCGTCTGATCGTCTTCGGGCTGGCCGTCTCGCTGGCGCTCGCCGCCGCCTGGGCGTCCGAGGAAAAGACCGTCAAGCTCCTGTCCGACGAGACCGCCATGGACATGGAGTCGCTCAGGAGCCCGTCCATCTCCCCCGACGGCAAGAGCGTGCTTTTCAGCCGGGCCTGGGTCGACAAGGTCAACGACCGGCAGGCCAGCAATATCTGGATCACCGACATCGGGGGAACCAGGATCCGCGAGCTCACCGCCGGCAGCTGGAGGGACTCCTCGCCCGTCTGGTCGCCCGACGGGAAGAGGATCGCTTTCCTCTCCGACAGGGACGGGACGAGCCAGGTCCATGTCATGTGGCTAGACACGCGCGAGGTCGCGCAGCTCACCCATCTGCAAACGACGCCGGGCAATCTCGCCTGGTCGCCCGACGGGAAGCGGCTGGCCTTCACGGCCTTCATCCAGGACGACAGGCCCATCCTGAGCGTCAAGCTGCCGGCCCGGCCCCGGGGGGCCAAGTGGGCCGACCCGGCCGTCCTCATCGACAGGCTGTCGTGGCGGAGCGACGGACGCGGCCCTCTGCCGAAGGGCTACTCGCATATCTTCGTCGTCGACGCCGTGCTCGGCGGGACGCCGCGCCAGGTGACATCCGGCGATTACTCGCACGACGGCCCGGCCTGGTCGGCCGACGGCCGGAGCATCTTCTTCTCGGCCATCCGCAAGCCCGACGCCGAGTACCTCGACGGCGATTCCGAGATCTACGCCGTCGATCTGGACACACTCGACATCCGGGCCTTGACCGACCGCAAGGGACCGGACCGCGGGGCGGTCGTTTCGCCGGACGGCCGCCTCGTCGCCTACACGGGCTACGACGACAAGGGCTACACCAGCCATCTCTCGAGCCTCTACCTCATGGGCGCCGATGGGGGAGGGAAGAGGCTCCTGGCCGGGGACCTGCCGAACTCGCCCTCGAGCTTGGTCTGGGCGCCGGACGGCTCCGGCCTCTATTTCCTGATGGCCGAGCGGGGCGAGTCCAACGTCCATTTCGTCAGCGCCGCCGGCAAGGTCAGGCGCGTGACCTCGGGCGTCCACTACCTGACCGGGCTCTCCGCGGCCAAGACGGGCCGGGCCGTGGCCATTCTGTCGGCGTTCCACAACCCCGGCACGCTGGTGACGTTCGACCTCGTCCGGCCTCAGGCGTTCGAGGAGCTGATCGACGTCAACGCCGACGTCCTGGCCGGCGTCACCCTGGGCGAGGTCGAGGAGCTGCGATACACGTCGTCCGACGGCTTGGCCATCCAGGGCTGGCTCATCAAGCCGGCCGAGTTCGATCCGGCCAGGAAATACCCTCTTTTGTTGTGGATCCACGGCGGCCCCTGGTCCATGTATTCGGTGGCCTTCAACTGGGATTGGCAGAACTTCGCCGCCCACGGCTACGCCGTGCTCTTCACCAATCCCCGGGGCAGCACCGGCTACGGCCAGGATTTCGTCAACGGCATCCAGTACGCCTACCCCGGCAAGGACTACGACGACCTGATGGCCGGCGTCAACGCCGCCCTGGCCACGGGCTTCATCGACGCGGACAACCTCTTCGTCTGCGGCGGCAGCGGCGGCGGCGTCCTGACGGCCTGGATCGTCGGCCACACCGGCCGCTTCCGGGCGGCCGTCTCCATGCGGCCGGTCATCAACTGGCACTCGTTCGTCGGCACGACGGACGGGCATACGTGGTACAAGCAGTTCAGGAAGTACCCTTGGGAGGACCCGCTGGAGTACGCGGAGCGCTCGCCGCTCCACTACGTCGCCAACGTCACGACGCCGACCATGGTCATGACCGGGGAGGCCGACCTGAGGACGCCCATCGGCCAGAGCGAGGAGTACTACCGGGCCCTGAAGATCCTGAAGAAGGACACCCTGCTCGTCCGCATGCCCGAGGAGTACCACGGCTGGCGGCGGCCCTCGCACCGGCTCCTCCAGCAGCTCTACCTCCGGGCCTGGTTCGAGAAATACCGGGTCGGCAAGGAGGAGGCCGCCAAGGACTGAGGCCTTGGCCGGGGGCCGCTTTGATGGAGGCCGGGCGGTTCCTTGACGCCGGGCCAGCCGGCCGCGACCGCCGGTCGGCCCGAGCTTTCTGCGATCCGTCGTAAAAGATGCGGATCTCTATGCGATCGCATTGAGATATCCCCAAACGAATTGACGTCGGCTGGGCAGGTTCTTGACACCGCTCCGAGGGTGGCGATATCATTTCAAGAAGGAGGGGCGGTGGCGGCTCCGAGGTGCGGGGATTCATGCCCCGTACCGGCATAAGACGACTCGCCTCCAGGGTCATGTTGGATCATCTGGCCATATCCGTAAGAAGACAGAAGAAACTGATCATTCTCTTCCTGCTCACGATCTTCCTTCCGTCCGCGGCGCTCAGCGTTTTCAGTATCAGGGCTATAAGAAACGAGAGATACCGGTTGTCCCAGCAACTCGAGAACGAGCACCGCAGAGCGGCGGCCTTCATCACGCATCAGGTCGACGCCGGCTTCGGACGCGTCGAGCACACGATGGAGAAGCTGGCCCAAGACGATTCCTTCAGGCAAAGAGATTACGCTTTGATCAGGGGCGCTATGCAGACCCAGCTCGAGCCTGACGATCTCGTCGAACTCGTTTTTTTGGCTTATGATGACGGGGAGCTCTTGTTCCCCCTTTTTAGGCCCGCCCGTGCTCTTCGAGCGCCGCCGGAACCGTCTCCCCTGAACGGCGTCCAGGAAGACCGACTGGACAGGGCCCGGAGGATGGAATTCGTTCAAGATCGCTTCAGCGAGGCGGCGACCCTCTATGAGCAGGTTCTCGCACGCTCCGAGGACAGGCAGATCCGGGCCCGGATGCTCAACAACATGGCCCGATGTTTGGCGAAGTCCACGGACGATGATAGAGCCATCCTGTGCTATGTACGGATCTGCCGGGAATATCCTGATTGTACGACGTCCTCACGGTTGCCGCTGGATCTCGTCGCCAGGATCCAGATGGCCAAGTGCTATAGAAACAGGGGCGCAGACACGAATGCCAGGGCGGCTTTCCTCCAAGCCTACCGGGATCTCCTCAAAAATCGGTGGCCTCTCGAGGTCGACCAATTCAATCTCTTCGCTTCGATCCTTGAAAAAGAGCTGTCAGACAATCTGGAAGGGACGGAAAGAGAGCCGGGGGTGAAAGGGACTCTGTGGGCGTTCTTAACGCTGAAAGAACTCCGTATCGAGCTGAGCGAACAGTGGCGTGTGGTCAACGCCGTCACGAACTCCGTTTGGCCGGAGCTCTGGAAAAAAGGGGAGGCGGAATATTTCGAGTCGTCCCTGCCTATCCGCTTCAGCGCCCCTGTCGACGAAGAAGATTACCTGATCATCTGTGTTCCCGTGCCCGGGGATGACCAACAGGCCTGGTTGGGCGTCAAGATCGATGACAGCCAGCTTCTCCACCGGGAGATGGCCAGGATCTGGAACGATTTTCCGTTCGCACACGAATCCTCTTCATCCGTATCCACCCTTTCGGGGAGGGTTTTATCGGAATATGGGAGCCCCTCTTCTGGCGCTTCCACCGTCGTCGCCTCTTTCGAGGGGCAATTCCCGCCTTGGAGGATCAATTTTTCTTCGCCGGCGATGCGGCGATTGGCTGTCATGAACCTGATGAAAAGCTACCACTTGTGGACCATCCTGACGATCCTGATTCTCCTCACGTTCGGCACCGCGCTCGTGGTCAGGACTTTGACCCATGAGATGGAGGTTCTCGGCCTCAAGTCGGATTTCCTTGCCTCCGTCTCCCACGAGTACAGGACGCCTATCATGTCCATCATGGTCCTGGTAGAAAGACTTCGACAGGGGAAGGTCAAGAGCGCTTATAAGGTGAACGAGTACTATACGATCATCTCCCAAAACGCCGACAAGCTGGGCGGTCTGGTCAGGAA
>DSDX01000262.1 GCA_011048485.1 Candidatus Aminicenantota bacterium
CAGCCGGGCCCGGCTGACGATCTTCTCCTCGTGGACGAACTTGAACTCGATCGCGGACAGGAGTTCGTAGAGCTCGGTCTTGCCGCGGACGGCCAGGATCCGGGCCCGGTTCTCGGGCCGGATGAGGAAACGGGCCAGGCCGGCGAAGAGATGGTTGAAAAGGCCGGGCAGGGTCGGGTTCCAAACGACGAGGATGATCAGGTGGACCTTCTGTCCGTCGTGGGCGTCGAAGTCGATGCCCTTCTCCGACCGGCCCACGGCGACGGCGATCTCGCCTCCGGAATCGACGCGGGCGTGCGGCAGGGCGACGCCGCTGCCGATGGCCGTCGAGACGAGGTTCTCGCGGTCGATGACGCGGGTCAGGATGAGCTTCTTGTTGTCGATGAGCTTCTGTTTGGCCAGCACATCGAGGAGCTCCTCGATGGCCTCGACCTTGTCCCTGCTCTTGAGGTCGTACACGACCTGGGTCGGTTTGAGGAAATCGGAAAAACGCGTGAGCCGGCGGGCGGATTGAGTCTCCATGCCGTGGAATTCTAGCACAGCGGCCGGAAAAAGCAATCCCTCAGCCGCGGCGCCGGAACGCGCTCGTCGGGGCGAACGCGGGCAGCTCCTCCCGCTCCTCCAGGAGGGCGATGATCTCCCGGGCCCAGGCGATGATCTGCAGGGTGCCCCGGAGGTCCCAGTCGGGCTGGATCTCGTCGGCGACCTTGTGGTATTTCGTGGCCCGGTAGTCCTCGAACTTCCGCTGGACGAAGCCCTTGTCGGGGCCCTTGGACACGATCCCCTGGTGGAGCCAGACCCCGGGGACGCCGGCCCAGGCGAAGCTGAGCTGGTCGGACCGGAAATAGAAGCCGAGCTCGCCGTTGCGCTCGGGGATGTAGCGCAAGCCGAGGGCCTCGGCCGCCTCGCGGCAGACGCCGTCGAGGTCGGACTGGCGGGCCCCGATGGCGAAGACGTCCTCGGTCTCGCCCCACACGTTGGTCATCTCGAAATTGATGTTGGCGACGACGCTCCCGGCCGGGAACGGCATGTGCCGGGCGAAATAATCCGAGCCGAGGAGGTTCTGCTCCTCGGCGGTCACGGCGACGAAGCAGAGGTCGTCCCTGAGCTTCTCCGGGCGCTGGGCGTAGTATCCCGCCAGGGCCAGCAGGGAAGCCGATGCGGAACAGTTGTCGACGGCGCCGTTGTAGATCTGGTCGCCTTCGAGGGATGCGTCCCGGCCGAAGTGGTCGTAGTGGGCCGAGAGGACGATCGTTCTCCCCCCGGCGTCCGGGTGACGGGCCCGGAGGAGGCCGGCCACGTTGACGCCCTCGACGGTCCGGAAGGTCCGCCGCTGGCGGACGGTCGCCCGCAGGCCAAGGGGGACAGGCGCGAACTCCGCGGTCTCGGCCCTCGCCCGCAGGTCCCGGCGGTCGAGCCCGGCGGCGGCCAGGAGGGCGTCGGCCGTCGGCCCCGCGATCCAGCCTTCGAAGAGAAGCTGCGGCTCGCGGTCGGGCAGGACAAAGCTCTCGTTCCGCCACGAGGCCGGCAAGACGTCCCAGCCGTAGGCCGCGCCCTTGGTGTCGTGGACGACGAGGATGCCGGCGGCCCCGAGCTCGGACGCCTTCTCGAATTTGTAGGTCCAGCGGCCGTAGTAGGTCATGTCCTCGCCGTCGAAAAGGCCGCCCGGCCGGTTGCCCGGCTCGTTGACCTCGACCAGCAGGACCTTGCCCGCCAGGTCGTGCCCCTTGATGTCGTCCCAGTCCCTCTCGGGGGCCTGGATGAGATGGCCGCAGTAGACGACCTCGCCCGTCACCTCGGGCGGGGCGTCCTCGCGCTCCGTCCGGACGACGAACTCGTCCCAGAGGACGGGCGCGATCGCGACTCCGGGGCCGCTGAACGCGAGCGAGGCCTCGGGGTCGGGGCGCGACCCTTTGAGGGGGAACGACTGCCTGTAGCCGGTCCCGAAGGCCGGCTCGAGGCCCACGGTCCGGAAGTAATCCTCGTGGTACCGCGCCGCCAGCTCGATCCCCGGCGTGCCCAGCGCCCGGCCCTCCAGCTGGTCGCTTGAGAGATAGCGGATGTGGGCCGCGATCTCGTCCGCGGTGACGGGCTCCATCCGGCCCGGCGAGCCCTGGCACCCCCAGAGGCCGAGGAGGGCCGCGCCGCAGAGCACCCGGGCCCGGTTCGTCATGCCGTTCATCGTTCCTCCCGCACTTTCGGATCTCGGCCCGGACTATACCACAGGCCCGGCGGCCGGGACAACGCGGGCCGGCCCGGCTCCGGATCCTTGCGGGTTGACCGGGCCGGCGGTTTGGCCTAACATGGGGACCAGCGCCGGGCGCGCCGGAGAAAGGAGTGAGTCATGCCCAGAACCCCGAGGATCCCTCGAACCGCGATGGCCCTGGCGGCCGTCTTCGCCTTCGCCCTCGCCCCAGCCGCCCTGCCGGGCCGGGCCCAGGAGGCCAGCGCGGAACTGCCCGCCCTGGTCACCTCCTGCGGCCAGAGCATCGGCCCGACGACGATCAAGGTCGTCATGCAGCGTTTGAAGATGGACTTCGACATCGATCCCCTGGCCACCCCAGAAACGATCCAGGCCAAGGCTAAGACGGGCGCGCCCTACAAGACGCTCATCATCACCATGGGCGCCAGCCTCAAGGGCATGGGCGCCGCCGGCATCCAGATCGAGGACGAGCTGGCCCGCGCCGCCGCCCTCATCGCCGAGGCCCGCAAGTCGGGCCTCAAGGTCATCGGCGCCCACATCGAGGGCCTGAAGCGCCGGGCCCAGGGCGCGGCGGCCGGGGATACGACCGACGAGCAGTCGATCGACGCCGTGGCCCCCAACGCGGATATCCTGCTCGTCCTGGCGGAGGGGAACTCCGACGGGCGCTTCACGACCATCTCGGAGGCCAAGGGTATCCCGCTCGTCGAGTTCGCAAAGACGATCGATCTCATCCCCGCCATGGAGAAGCTCTTCGCCAAATAGCGCGGGAGCCAGCGCGAACCGAAGGAGGTCCGGTCATGGTCGCCACGGAAACCGTCAAGACGGTCCTGCTCGTCCTGCTCGGTCTCTCGATCCTCTGGATCATCATCATCGTCGTCCGCAACGACATGCAGACGATCGTCCGGGCCCTCATCGTCGCGGCCCTCCTGGGGCTCGGCCTCTACTACGTCAGCAGCACCAAGCTCGAGACGCTGTCGTTCCGGGCCATCAAGGAGGACCTGTTCCCGGTCAAGGCCCGGGCCTACACGTACGCCAAGCGGGAGGGCTACGTCGCCGGGAGCCCGACCACGACCTTCGTCTTCGAGGACCCGGGTCCCCCGCTGTCCCTGGCCATGATGGACGGCGGGAAGTACATGGCCATCCGGGACGTCCGGTCGGTCAACGTCGTCCTCGAGTACCTCGGCCTGCCGCCGGTCGAGGAGGGCGTGCCGGAATTGGCCGCCATGACCGGCAAGACCCTGGACGCCGACAAGTACCGCTGGGACGACTACGCCAAGGGCATCCTGCTCCTCGAGCGGGGCATCTGCCGCGACATGACCGCGGCCCAGACCTTCCCCTGCATCGCCCGGATCACGGTGACCTACCGTTGAGGCCATGAGCGCGACGACGTCGGCCGCCCTGGTCCTGGCCGTCATGGTGGCGGCGTTCCTCGTCGCCAAGCTGCTCAAGCTCTCGACCGAGCTCTCGCTCTTCGCCGCCGCGCTGGCCGGGGCCCTGGCCGCGGGCGAAGGGTTGCCCGCGCGGATCATCGTCGAAGGCGCATTCACCTACTTCGACATCGTCCTCATCTTCGTCACCGCGACCCTGTTCATGAACTTGCTCAAGGAGTCGGGGGCGGCCGCGTTCGTCGTCCGGTCCATCCTGCGCCGCTTCCACCGGCGCAAGGCCGCCCTGTTCGTCCTGCTGGCCCTGATCCTCCTCGTGCCCGGCGCGCTGACCGGGGCGGGCAGCGTCACCGTCCTCATCGTGGGCGGCATGACGGCCACGGTCCTGGCCACCATGGACATCCCCCGGCCCAAGATCGCGGCCATCATCTTCGTCATCGCCGGGCTGAGCGCCGCCGCGCCGCCGGTCAACCTCTGGGCCATGCTGACGGCCGCCGGGGTCAACATGCCCTACGTCGGCTTTTTCATGCCGCTCCTGGTCCCCTGCGTCCTGCTGGCGCTCCTGACCATCTTCATCCTCGGGGCCCGGTCCAAGCCGGTCGACCTCGAACGGGCCCTGGCCGAGCTGCCCGAGGCCCCGGCCCGGATGAACTGGGCCCGGGTGGCCGTCCCCTTTCTCGTCTTCCTCCTCCTCGTCGTCGCCGGCCGGACCTTCCCCTTCGCCGTTCCCGTCCTGGGACTGCCGCTCATGTTCGCCGCGGCGGCCGGGGCGGCCGTGCTCCTCTCGCCGGTCCGGATCGCCTTCTTCAGGACCTCGGTGGACACGGTCCACCAGCTCCTGCCGCTCATCGGGACGCTGACGTGCGCCGGCGTCTTGGTCGAGGTCATGGCCCTCACCGGCGTCCGGGGCCTCATCGCCATCACCACGGTCACCCTGCCCGTGACGGTCGTCTTCCTGACCCTGGCCGTCACGCTGCCCGTGTCCGAGGCCGTCCTCATGTGGGGCGCGGCCCCCGTGCTGGG
>DSDX01000264.1 GCA_011048485.1 Candidatus Aminicenantota bacterium
GAGCTGCCCCTCGGCTACTTCCTCCTGGCCGACCTCTACAACCGGCTCGGAGAACCGTCGCTGTCGGCGGAATACGCCCGCAAGGGACAGGAGGCCGCCCGGACGGCGCCCCCGCGGAAGGATTGATTCAGATCTTGAAGGCCCGCTCGAGCGCGGCCTTGCTCCCGTCGTTGGTATTGGTTACGACGACGCTCAGCGCGTAGGAGCCGGGCTTGAGCGGCGCGACGGCTTCGGCCTCGAAATCCTGGTCCAGGACCTCTTTGAGCCGTCCGGCCGGGATGTCCAGGGGGTAGGACCGGGAGAACTCCCAGACCTCCGCGCCGTCTTCGCCGGCGACCGTCATCGTCACCTCGAGCGTGGCCTGATAGCTGTCGCCCGCCGATTTGAGCCAGATGTTCTCGTACGGGATCAGGAGAGAGAAGCGGGCCTTCTCCGCGTCCTCGACCTCGATGGCGATCTCGAGCCCCGCGAGGACCGACGCGTAGGGCTTCTCGCCCGGCGGGGGCATATCCTCCTGAGGCCTGTTCCATTCCGTCTGGGCCTGGGTGATCACGGCGATCTGGCCGGCGCTCTCCGGCGCGATGCGGTAGTTGTCGTTCCAGTACTCGTCGATGAAGACGATGGAGTAGAGACCGTACCACCAGATCTCGGTCGGCAGTCCGTAGAAGGTGATGCCCCGGGGATAGGTGATGCGGTTGTCCGGGGGGCCGAGGGTGATGTAGACCCGGCCCCGGTCCTGGAGCCAGCCCGGGGAGCCGCCGCCCGAGAAGAGGCGGTTGGACCGGGTGATCCTGTTGTAGTACTCGGTCCGGTACTCGTTCTCCGGCGTCCCCGGGGTCGGGTCTCGCCGCTCCCAGAAGTCCTCGATGAAGTCCTCCCGGGCCTCCGGGGCTAGCGCCAGGAAGGCCTGGCGTTCCTCCTTCGTGATCGTGTAACGGACCTGGGAGATGAAATCGCGGCTCTTGGGATCGAGCCGTTTCAGGGCCGGATTGGAAGCGCAGGCGGCGGCGACGAGGGCCGCGCCCGCGACGAGCGCCGACAGCCTTGCGGAGACGTTCATCACCCCTCCTTGATCTTGTCCTGGATCGCAGCCAATTTCTTCTTGAGCTCCCCTTGGGACGGGTCGAGCTCCAGCGACCTCTTCCAGACCGTGACGGCCTCGGTCAGCTGGCCCGTTTGGACATAGCAATCGCCGATCGAGTTGAGGACGTTGAGGTTGGTCCCGATGTGGGTCAGGTAATCCTTGTAATACCCGATGGCCTCGTCATAGCGGCCGAGGGCCTGAGAGCTCTCGCCCAAGAACTGGGCGAATTCGTAATTCTGCTCGTCGCTGTAGAACGGCAGGGCCGTCTCGCGGACGCCGTCGTAGTCCTTGAGGGCGAAGAGGACCCGGCAGACATCGAGGGCGAAGGGGACGGATCCGGGCGACCGTCGGTGGGCCTCCTCGAGAAGGGGCCTGGCCCGGCCCAGGTCCCCGGCCTGGAAGTGCTGCATGCCCCGGATGTTGACGTACGAGGGGCTGCCGGCGGGGGGCAAGGGGGCGTACATGATCCAGGAGCGGGGCAGGGCCGCGCTGAGGCTGATATAGAACGGCGTCCGGGACGACAGGACCTCTTTCTGGTCCGCGTCGAGGAGGACGACCTCGGCCGTGTAGTAGTCGGGCGGGAGATTCGCCAGCGGGAAGGCCTCCAGGACGCGCCAGGGATCGGGCACACCGGCCAGGGGCTTCGACGTCGCCGTCACGATCTGCCCGCCCCGGGACAGGGTGATGGACAGGCTGCCGCCCTCCTTCAGCCCGTCCGTGAGGCCGCCGACCTCGCAGAACAGCGTCAGGGTGTCGTTGACGGTGAAATCGTTGCGGGGCGAGGCGACGATCTGGGTGTCGCCGACCGTGAAAGGCTTGACCTGTCCGGCAAAGTCCGGGTTGCGGATGATCCGGTTGGCCAGGACGGGGGCGCTCAGGGTCAGGGTCCCGGCGGGCGGGATCGTCAGGGCCGCTTCGACGGAGGTGAACTCCTTGGAGACCGTGTTCTTGAGCAGGAGGCTGATCTTGTAGTCGCCCTCGATGATCGGGAAGGCGTCTTGATACGACACGAGCCGGTCCCGGATCTTGGCGAACTGGTCGCCGTTGAGCTCGATCGGGACCCGGCGGTCGAACTGATAGATGGTCTTCCCTCCGGCGTCGGAGACGATGCCGTTGACGTCGAAGGTCGTCCGGTAGATGCCCTCGTAGCGCTCGATGCTCAACCGGGCGGGCTCGATGAGGTAGTGGACGAAGGCCCGGCCGGCGGCGTCGCGGCTGATCTGGACGAGGGCGTCGCTCTCGATGTAGTTGGCGGTGTATTCGACCTCGACGATGTCCTTGTACCTGAGCAGCTTTTCCGCGTAGGCGTCCTTGACGGCGTCGTAGCCCATCATGGGGATCTTCTGGCTGATGAGGATGTCGGACGACACCGTGGGGTTCATGCCGTAGACGTACTCGCCGGGGATGAGCGACATCGACATGTCGGCCAGGGTCGGGTTGATCAGCCGCAGCTCGCCCCAGGCCTGGAGGTAGTTCGTCATGTCGCCGTTGTAGAACGGCATGAGCTGCTGGGGACCGTCCCGGACCGGGGAATAGAGGATATAGTCGCCGGCGGCGTGCTTCTTGAAGAAGACGACGTTGAAGGCCGACGGCAGGCCCGCGCCGGTGAGGCCGGAGTAGAACCAGACGATCATCGGATAGATGCCGGTCTCGTTCTCGTAGCGCTCGATCGTCCGCGGCTCGCCGAGCGTGATGTAGACGCGGCCCATGTCGGACCGCCAGCCGCCGGCCTTGAGGCCCCGCCCGAAATACTGGTTGGCGTACTCGATGCGCCGGTAGTGCTCGTCCTTGAACTCGTTCTCGGGCGTGTCGGGGGTCTTGTCCCGGGCCTTCCAGAAGGCGGTGATGAACATGTCCCGCTCCCGGTCGTTGCCGAGCTGGAGGAAGACGTCTTTCTCCTTGGGCGAGATGATGTAGACGACCTCCTCCTCGAGCCAGGCCCGGTACTTGGGCGGCAGGTCCTTGACGGAGAGCTTCTGGGCGGCCGCCGGCAGGACGGCGAGCGCCAGGCCGCCGAGGAGGATGGCGATCAGCTTCGGTCTCATGGAACGGTCCTTTCAGGCACGCGGCACAGGATCCCAGTTTACGCCGTGCGGGACGCTTTTTCAAGGCGACGGGCGGCGACGGGCGGCGAAAGCCCTTGCAATCGCCGGCCGCTTTTCCTAAACTGGACTTCCCGTCATGAAGTTCGTCGCCGACCTTCACATACACTCGAAGTACTCGCGGGCCACGTCGCGGGACATGGTCTTCGAGTCCCTCGCGCCCTGGGCCAAGGTCAAGGGCGTCTCGCTGCTCGCGACCGGCGACTTCACCCACCCCGAGTGGCTCTTCCGATGAAGGAAAAGCTCGAACCCATGGGCAACGGCTTCCTGCGGCTCAAGCCGGGGACGACCGTGCTCGACGCGCTTCCTTTCAAGGGCCTGCCCGTCCTTGGCCGGCCGGTCGCCTTCATCCTGTCCTCGGAGCTGAGCTTCGTCTACTCCAAGGGCGGCAAGGTCCGCAAGGTCCACGTCATGCTCCTGGCCCCCGACTTCGAGTCGGTGGAACGGATCAACCGCCGTCTCCAGGCGGTCGGCAATCTGGCCTCGGACGGGAGGCCCATCCTGGGCCTGGACGTGCGCGTGTTCTGCCGCATGGTCGCCGACGCGGCGCCCCGGGCGGTCGTCATCCCTTCGCACATCTGGACGCCGTGGTTTTCCCTGTTCGGGGCCAACTCGGGGTTCGACGCCGTCGAGGAGTGCTTCGAGGAGATGACGCCCTCGATCTTCGCCGTCGAGACGGGCCTGTCCTCGGACCCGCCCATGAACTGGCGCCTGTCCGCGCTGGACCGCTTCGCCCTGGTCTCCAATTCGGACGCCCACTCGCCCTCGAAGATCGGCCGCGAGGCCAACGTCTTCGACACCGAGTTCAGCTTCCGCGGTCTCATGGAAACGCTGAGGGCCAACGATCCGGCGCGGTTCCTCTACACGGTCGAGTTCTTCCCCGAAGAGGGCAAGTACCACTACGACGGCCACCGCAAGTGCGGCGTCGTCTGCGCGCCCCGGGAGAGCCTCAAGACGGGCGGCCTCTGCCCCAAGTGCGGCAAGAAGCTGACCATCGGCGTCCTCCACCGGGTCGAGGAGCTGGCCGACCGGGAGCCCGGCGTCGGCGGCCCGGGGCGCGTGCCGTACAAGAACCTCGTCCCCCTCAACGAGATCATCGCCGAGGCCGTGGGCAAGACGCCCGAGTGCCAGGGCGTCTGGGACCTCTATTTCCGCTTCATCCGCGAATTCGGCGACGAGCACGCGATCCTGACCGAGGTGCCCGTGGAGGAGCTGGCCAGGATCCCGCCGGAGAGGATCGCCGAAGCCGTCGGCCGGATGCGCAGGGGCCAAGTCTCGATCGCCCCCGGGCACGACGGCGAATACGGCCGCATCCGCATCTTCGGCGAGGGCCCCGCGGCCGAGGCCTGTTCGCCCCAGATGTCGCTCTTCTGAGCCCTCCCGGGCCGATTTGACAAAGCCCCCCCCGCCCCCTATATTGGAC
>DSDX01000158.1 GCA_011048485.1 Candidatus Aminicenantota bacterium
GGGTAACGTCGCCTTCATCATGCCCCGGCCGGCGCCGGCGGATCCCGGCCAGGGGGAGGAGAAGGCCGGATGATCGTCGCC
The DNA here is from genome assembly GCA_011048485.1 of Candidatus Aminicenantota bacterium. Classification (GTDB taxonomy): domain Bacteria; phylum Acidobacteriota; class Aminicenantia; order Aminicenantales; family Saccharicenantaceae; genus RBG-16-66-30. The sequence continues at coordinate 82 of DSDX01000158.1, forward strand.
TACAAGGCCACCGAGCGCCAGGCCGCCTTTCACGTCGCCCGGGAGCAGTTCAAGCTCTATGGCGGGGCGATGGGCGGGGGCAAGACCTTCGCGCTCTGCGCCGAGGCGGTCGCCCTCTCGCACGACTACCCGGGCAATCGGGGCTACATCTGCCGCTTCGAGCTGACATCGTTCAAGCGGACGACCCTGCTCGTCCTCGAGGATATGCTCTCCCGGGCCGGCCTCGTCCGGGAGCACCATCAGACCGACCACTACTTCCTGCTCTACAACGGCTCGATGATCTACTACGGGCCCCTGGGCAACGACAAGAAGGACCTGGACAAGCTGAAATCCATGGAGCTCGGCTGGTTCGCCATCGACGAGGCCTCGGAGGTCTCCGAGAAGTCCTTCCTGATGCTCAGCTCGAGGCTCCGGCTCAAGCTCCCCGGGATCCGCTATTTCGGCCTCCTGGCCTCGAACCCCGACCCGGGCTGGCTCCGGTATCGGTTCATCGACCAAAAGCTGCGGGACTACGTTTTCGTCCCGGCCCTGCCGAGGGACAATCCCCACCTGGCGGCGGGCTATGTCCGCCAGCTCGCCGAGAACTTTCCGCCGGAGTGGCAAGCCCGGTTCATCGAGGGCGACTGGGGGGCCTTCGAGGGCACGAACAATGTCTTCCCCTACGCGGCCATCCGGGCCGCCTGTTCCCGCGAGCTCGAGGCCGGCTCGCCCCGGGAGATCGGGGTCGACGTCGCCCGGTTCGGGGACGACGAGGCGGTCATCGGTTTCCGCGAGGGCCCGGTCGGCCGGATCCTCGAGGTCATCCCGAGCGGGGACCTGATGGGACTGACGGGCCGGATCGTCCATTGGCACCGGGAGCTTTCGACCGAGGACAAGCCGGTCGACCTAGTCAAGGTCGACGCGGACGGCCTGGGCGCCGGCGTCGTCGACCGCCTGGCCGAGCTCGACGTCCCGCTCTACGAGATCCACGGCGGGGAGCGGGCCGCGAATCCCGAACGATTCAAGAACACGAAGGCCGAGCTCTACTGGGGCTTCCGGGAGCGCCTCGAGGCCGGCGACATTGTCCTACCGGACGACCTCGAGCTCCAAGCCCAGCTGACCAGCTGTACCTACAAGATCAAATCCACCGGCCAGATCGAGATCACCGGCAAGGACGAGATGAAGAAGGCCGGCCTCAAGTCGCCCGACCGGGCCGAGGCCATGATCTACACTTTCGCCCCGATCGCGGGGCCCCGAGCCTGGTAGACGGAGAGAGAGAATGTCCATCCGAACAAAACTCGCCGACTGGCTCTCGAAGTCGGCCACGGGCCGGCCCCTGCTGGCCATCCTGGGGGCCGGGTCTGTCGTCTGGACGGGCGAGGATTACTACCAGCTCATCCTGGCCGGCTACAAGTACGGGACGCCGGTCTATTCCTGCGTCAAGCTGCTCTCGCGCTGCGCCGCCGGCGTCGACTGGGTCGTCTACAAGCGCCAGAGCGACAAGTCCCTCGTCGAGCAGGAGGACCATGAGATCCTGCGCCGGCTGGCCCGGCCGAACCCGCGCCAGGCCCGGACGCTTTTCCTCGAGGAGGTCATCTCGGACTTCATCCTGGCCGGCAACACCTACATCTACGGCCTGGGCCTCGGCTCGAGGCCGCCCGAGGAGCTCTGGATCCTCCGGCCGGACCGGACCCGGGTCCTCCGCGGCACCGACACCGAGCCGATCGCCGGCTACCGGACCGAGGTCGAGGGCCGGCGCCGGGACTATAAGCTCGAGGAGGTCCTCCACCTGCGCGAGTTCAATCCCCTGGACGACTTCTACGGCTTGAGCCGGCTCGTCGTGTGCTCCCGGGACATCGACATCTACAACGCCAGCCGCGAGTGGAATCTGCGGATGCTCCAGAACGACATGGTCCCCCGCCTGGGCCTGGCGTTCGAGCGGGCCATGTCCCGCGAACAGCGCAAAGAGCTCAAGGACGCCCTTCGGGACAAGTACCAGGGATACGAGAACGCCCGGGCCCCGCTCGTCCTCGAGGGCTCCGGCGGCAAGGTCGACATTAAGACCCTGGCCATGTCCGCGGTCGACTCGGACTGGACGGAATCCGACAAGAGGACCCTGCGGAACATCTGTCAGAAGCTCAACGTCCCGTCCATGCTCCTCGGCGACACCGAGGCCACGACCTATAACAACTACCAGGAAGCCCGGCGGGCCCTCTACGAGGACGGGGTCCTGCCGATCCTGGACCTGGTCGAGGCCGAGCTCAACGCCTGGCTGGTCCCGCGCTTCGGCGACTCGCTCGTCCTGGCCTACGACAAGGACCAAATCGAGCCGCTCCAGGAGGACCGGGGCAAAAAGTATTCCTACCTCGAGACCTGTTCATTTCTCAGCGTCAATGAGAAGCGGGCCGAGATGGGCTTCGAGGACATCCCCGGCGGCAACGTCGTACTGATCCCGATGTCGGCCGTCCCGCTGCCGTCGGACGACTGGGACGACGAGCCGGCCAGGGAGGAGCCCGAAGAGGAGGGCGAGGAGCCGGTCGAGGACGAGCCCGAAGCGGAGCCAGGCGAGGACGGCGAAAAGCGCCGGGGGCCCGCCGCGGGGCAAAGCGATGGGGGGTCAGGGGGTCAGGTCGAGCGGCCGCGTTTGGCCCGCGCAAACGTCAAAAATAGTTTCTGGCAAGCACCCGAGCGAAAGACCGCCCTGTGGCAGTCCTTCGTCAAGCGCCTCGAGGCCGGCGAGAGGGGCTTTGTCCCGGCGCTCGAGGCCCATCTCAAGCGCCAGGCCCGGGAGATCCGCGAGCTTGTCCAGGAGGCCGGCTCGGCCGCCGCGGCCCAGGAGATCCCGTTCAATCCCGAGGCCGAGGCCACGCGCTACCGCGAGGCGTTCCGGGGCCGGTACGTCTCGATCCTCAAGCGGGCCGGCCGGGTCGGGCTCCGGGAGACGCGGGGGATCCTTTGGACGCCGGCCGAGGACGAGAAGGCCGACGACGAGGAGTTCACTCTCCGCGACGAGCTCCTGGCCAAGCTCGACGCCCAGATCCTCAAGGCGTCCAAGTTCTTCAATACGACGACCTGGAAATGGGTCCTCCACTATCTCACCCGGGCCGAGAAGGAGGGCTGGACGATCGAGGAGCTGACCCAGCGGCTCTGGGAGAACCTGGGCGACCGGCTCCCCTGGGAAGCCCGGCGGATCGCCCGGACCGAGATCGCCCGGACCGAGAACTTCGGCCTCAAGGAGGGCTACAAGCAGAACCAGTACGTCGAGTTCAAGAGCTGGCTTTGCTCGATGGTCCCCGATTCGCGGCCCGGCCACATCGACGCCGACCGGCGCTATTCCGCCGAGCCCATCGCGCTCGACGACGTCTTCGAGGTCGAGGGCCCGGACGGGACCTGGGACAAGATGGATTATCCGGCCGAGGACACGGCCTCGGCGGGCAACGTCTGTAATTGCCTCTGCCGGTCCATGCCCGAGGTCCGGCAGCTGGGGGAATGACATGACTCGAAAGCCGGATCCGAAAGTCACCGCGCCGCCAGCGGTCCAGGTCCAGGACGGCTACGGGCTCGCCGGGGTCCTCGGGCCCCTGCTGGTCCTCGCCGGCGGACTCGCGCTCGTCGCTTTACTCGCCCTCGCGGCGCTTCGATAGGAGGGAATCATGGCCAGAAAAAGGCTCGAGACAAAAGACTTCAAGTTCACCCTTACCGAGATGGACGACGCCCGGGGCTCGTTCTCCGGCTATGCCTCCGTCTTCGGCGAGGTCGACTCGTACGGCGACGTCGTTATCCGGGGCGCGTTCCGAAAGACGCTCCGGGATAAAAGGCAATTCCCCGTCCTGTGGTCGCACAACATCATGGAGCCCATCGGGATCATCCGCGGCCAGGAGGACGAGCGGGGCCTCGAGATCGAGGGCCAGCTCAATCTCGACGTCCAGCGGGGCCGGGAGATCCGTTCCCTCATGAAGCAGGGCGCCGTGACCGGCCTCTCGATCGGCTACCAGGTCATCAAGGACGCGCCCGGCAAGGAGCCGGCCGCCCGGGAGCTCCGGGAGATCAATCTCTGGGAAATCTCGCCCTGCGTCTTCCCGGCTTGTGAGCCGGCCCGGGTCGGCGAGGTCAAGCTCGAGGACCTGGCCAGCGACGGCTTCGACCTCGAGGAGCGCCTCGAGGCCGGCTTCGGCCCGGAAATCGGGCCCGACGAGCTCAAACCCTATCCGAACGAACACGCGGCCCGGCTCCAGGATCCCGACAAGTTCGACAAGTTCCGCCGGAAAGCCGACGGGACGCTTTTTAATACCATCAAAGTCCCTGAGACCATTGACATTATATGGGGCCATCTCAAGGGGGCCGAGGCCGACGAATGGGCGGCCGCGTCCCTGCGCTTCCCGACCTCCTCCTGGACGGCCGAGGAGGCGCGGGCATGGCTCAAGAAAAACGACATCAAGGCAACATTCGAGCCCGCCTCGGAGGAGCCGGAGAAATCCACTCCCCCGGCCGAGGCCATCAAGCCGGAGACACTCCACTTGCTGGACGAGGCCCTGAGAAA
>DSDX01000153.1 GCA_011048485.1 Candidatus Aminicenantota bacterium
GACCAGGCCCGCCGCGAGAAGCGACGGGTCGCCTTGGGCTCCGTCATCGCCGCCGTGGGCCTGACGGTCATGAAGGTCGTCGTCGGCCTTGTCAGCGGGTCGCTCGGCATCCTGGCCGAGGCCGCCCATTCCGGGCTCGATCTCGTCGCCGCGGTTATCACCTTCTTCGCCGTCAGCGTCTCGGACCGGCCGGCCGACGAGTCCCACCTCTACGGCCACGGCAAGGTCGAGAACTTCTCCGCCCTCGTCGAGACGCTGCTGCTGTTCGCGACCTGCGCCTGGATCATCTACGAGGCGGTCCGGCGCATCTTCTTCCGGGACGTCCATGTCGAGCCGAGCCTGTGGGCCTTTCTCGTCGTCATCGTCTCTATCGTCGTCGACGTCAACCGCTCCCGCATTCTTTCCCGGGCCGCGAAGAAACACGGGAGCCAGGCGCTGGAAGCGGACGCCCTGCACTTCTCGACAGACATCTGGAGCTCGGCCGTCGTGCTGGCCGGCCTGGCCTTCGTCTGGGTCGGGCAGACGCTCCTTCCCGGGAGCGCCCACCTGCTCAACCGGGCCGACGCCGTGGCCGCCCTGGGCGTCGCCTTCATCGTGTTCTTCGTCAGCTACCGTCTCGGCCGGAGGACGATCGACGCTCTTCTCGACCGGGCCCCTGCCGGACTGAAAGACGCGATCGCGGCCGAGGCGGCCGGGGTCGAGGGCGTCATCGCGCCGGGCCGGGTCCGGGTGCGCCGTTCGGGCGCCCGCGTCTTCGTCGACATGGCCATCGAGGTCGACCGCAACCTGTCCTTCGAGCGCGCCCACGCCATCGCGGAAGGCGTCGAGGGCAAGGTCCAGGCGCTCGTTCCCGGGGCCGATGTGGTCGTCCACACCGACCCCCGCGCGACCGAGCAGGAGAACACGATCCGTCGCATCCGGGCCGTCGCTGCGAAGAGCCAGGTCCCCGTCCACAACATCAGCGTCCACACCTGCGGCGACGAGATCCATGTCGACCTCCATCTCGAGGTCGACGACCGGCTTCTCCTTCACCAGGCCCACGAGCTGGCCAGTCGCATCGAACGCGACATCCGGGCCGACAGCCCGAGGATCGCCCGCGTCAACACGCATATCGAGTCCCGCGGCACGGGCGTCGCGGGCGGTCGGGACGTGACGGCCGCCCATGGGCCGCTGGCCGAACGGGTGACACGGATCACCAACGACGTGGCCGGCCGGGCCTGCTGCCGGAACGTCCTCGTCAGGCTGCAAGAAGGCCGTCTCTCGGTCTCCATGGACTGCGCCTTCGATCCCGACCTGCCGGTCGCCGAGGCCCACAGACTCTCGACGCGCATCGAGGCGATCTTGATGAGAGAGATCCCCGATCTCGATCGGGTCCTCGTCCACACCGAGCCGGAGGGACGGGACCGATGAGCCGCGACAAGACGCCCATGACGCCCGCCGCCCGGGTCCTCCGGCGGGAGGGGGTGGACTTCACGGACCATCCCTATGTCTATGTCGAGCATGGCGGCACCGCGGCCTTCGCCAGGGAAGCCGGGGTCGACGAACACCTCGTCATCAAGACCCTGGTCATGGAGGACGAAGCCAAGAGGCCGTTCGTCGTCCTCATGCACGGCGACCGCGAGGTCTCGACGAAAGAGATGGCCAGGATCCTGGGCGTCAAGTCGGTCCGGCCGTGCCCGCCGGAGACGGCCGGGCGGCACTCGGGCTACCTGGTCGGCGGGACGTCGCCGTTCGGCCTGCGCAAGCCCCTGCCGGTTTACGTCGAGGAGACCATCCTCGAGCTTCCGAGGATCTACGTCAACGGCGGGAAGCGGGGCTACATCGTCGGCCTCGAACCGAAGGACCTCGTCCGGCTCCTCCGCCCGAGGCCCGTCCGCGTGGCCGTATCGTAGGAACGGGCGTCTTCTGTTATCAGGCCAGGATCTCGCCCTTGATGACCGTGATGGCCGTGCCGGCGATCTTGACCCGGTCCCCTTCGAGCGCGAGGTGGAGGACGCCGCCCCGGGCCGAGGCCTGACAGGCCGTGAACACCCTCTTGCCCAGACGCCTGGCCCAGAAGGGGACGAGAACCGTGTGGGACGAACCGGTGACGGGGTCCTCGTCGACGCCGACCGCCGGGGCGAAGAACCGGGAGACGAAATCGTAGCGCTTGTCGGAGGAACGGCTGGTGACGATGACCCCGCGGGCCGGAAGGGCCCGCAGGGCCGCGAAATCGGGCTCGACGCCCCTCACCGCCGCCTCGTCGGCCGCCTCGAAGAGGAGGTCCTCGGCGCTCATCCCGATGGAGACGGGCCGGATGCCCAGGGCGCCGACGGCGGCGTCCGCCCAATCCGGCGGCTCGGGCCGGGGCGGCCGGGCCGGGAAGTCGAGCTCGATGAGCTGGCCGTCCCTGCGGGCGGTCAGCAGCCCGCTCAAGGTCTGGAAGCGGGCCTCTTCGTCAGGGGCCAGGAGGCCTTGCTCCCAGAGGATGTGGGCCGTGGCCAGGGTCGCGTGGCCGCAGAGCTTGACCTCGACGGCCGGCGTGAACCAGCGCAGGCGGTAGCCGTCGTCCTCGGCCACGGGGAACGCGGTCTCGGCCAGGCACATCTCCGCGGCGACGCTCTGCATCCAGGCCGGTTCGGCCGGACCCGGCAGAAGACAGACCCCGGCGGGATTGCCCTTGAACGGCTCTTTGGCGAACGCGTCGACCTGAAAGATGGGAATGGCCATCGGTGTCCTCCTCGGGATCGTTTCGAAGGCCCCAGAATATCACAATTGCCAGGGCCGCCCCATCTCCATTATCATCGGGAAGGAAGGAACGACCATGACCGACGCCCACCACCCATCCCCTTACGAGGCCCCCGAGCTCTACGACCTCCTGTTCGACGGGCTCGATTTCGACATCCCGTACTGGGTCGAGACGGCCAAGGCCGCCGGGGGGCCGGTGCTCGAGATGGCCTGCGGCACGGGCCGGATCCTGCTCGCGGTGAGCAAGGCGGGCGTCGAGATCGAGGGCTTCGACGCCAGCCCGGCCATGATCCGGAGGCTCAGGGACAAGGCCGGTGCGGCTGGCCTGTCCGTCCGGGCCGAAACGGCCGACATGAGGGATTTCGACATGGGCCGGCTCTACGCGCGCGTCTTCTGCGGCTTCAACGGGTTCGCCCACTGCGGCTCGATCGCCGAGCAGATCGCCTGCCTGCGGGCGTCGCTTCGGCACCTCGAGCCGGGCGGGGCGCTCGTCCTCCATATGACCTATCCCGGGCCGGCCTACTGGCTGGAGCCGGAGGACAAGGCCGTCTTCGAGCACGAAGCGCCGCTCCCCGGCGGGGGCAAGATCCAGCTCTGGGACCGCCGCCGGAAGGACATCGTCGGCCAACGCCAGGATTCGGAGCTCGAGATCTGGGAGCTCGACGCGGCGGAACGCCCGAAGATCGTCCACACCTACGCGACGACCCAGCGCTGGGTCTACCCGTTCGAGCTCGAGCTGCTCTTCGCCGCGGCCGGGTTCGACCGCTGGGATATCCTCGGCGGCTTCGACGGCCGGCCTCTCCGGGAACCGGACGACCAGATGGTCGCCTGGGCCTTCAAGAACTGAGCCGGTGCGGGCTCAGAGCTTGAGCAGGCCCCGCCCCGCGAGGGCGCTCAACCAGGCCACGACTCCGCCGAGCGCCGTGCCCCAGACGAGGTCGACGGCCGTCACGACAAATGGCCAGTCCTTGATCGTGGCCTGGTTGGTCAGGTCGTACGTGGCGTAGGCGATGAGGCCGAGGAAAGCGCCGAGCAGTAGGCCCTTGACCGGCGCTCCCGCCAGGACGGCCGGACGGACGGCGAAGACGACCAGCCCGGCGATGAACAGGAGATAGAACAAGATGGCCGCCGGCCAGACGACCTTGGAGCTCATGAGATGTCCGAGGTGCCTGCGGTAGAAGTTTTTGGCCACCACTCCCAGCCAGACCATGTCGACGGCGAAGAAAATCGCCAGGGTGACAAGATAAAGCACGATCGATTGGCGCAATGTCATCGTAACCTCCTGTGTTCTTGGCTACTCCTTCTGATCGGGCTTCCGTCTCGAGGCGGCGAGGGATCGGCGGGAAGCGGAGTCATGCGGAGCGACCTGCAGAATCACGGCCGAGCACTCGAGGGCGCGATTCTGCGAAATGTCTTAGGAAAGCACTCTCCCCGGATATTTCGCAGAAATCCGCCTCCGTGTATGCTCCGGCAGATTTCTGCCCTCCGCTCACTTCGTTCGCTTCGGTCGGATGGTCCGGGGAGCAAGAGGCATATCCCGAGCACAGCCGGAGAGAGGGAAGCCCCGCGTTCAAGAGGACGACCTCATTTCTTGGCCTCTTCGCCCGTCTTCTCCTCCGCCGGCTTGTAAAGCGGCGTGACGTCGCGCGTGCCGCGCTCGAGGAAGGGCACCCCTTTCTCCATCCACTCCGGCTTGGGCTTGCCGAGCAGGAAGTGGTCGAAGAACTCGTCCTGGTGCACGGTCCAGTGCTTCTGGTTCTCCCTCTGGCGGAGGCCGTGCTTCTCGCCGTTGTAGTTGAACATGTAGGCCTCCTTGCCCAGGCGGCGGAGGGCCGAGAAGAACTCGATGCCCTGGTACC
>DSDX01000154.1 GCA_011048485.1 Candidatus Aminicenantota bacterium
ATCCTGGGTCCTGGGGGTCGTGCCTGCAGGCGACGTAGGACCCCGTCTCCCTGTCCCAGATCCGGAGCCCGTCGCCGGCCGTGCCCAGCCACAGCCGGCCGGCCCGGTCTTCGGCCAGGGCCGTGATGGTCCGCGATGTCAGGTCGTCCGACAAGGCGCCCTCCCCCGTGAACCGGGCGAAAGCCCCGTCTTCGGGATCGAACCGGCTCAGCCCGCCGTCCTTCGTCCCGGCCCAGAGTGTCCCCGCTTTGTCCTCGAAGAGCGTCCAGACGGTGTCGCTGCCCAGGCTCCGCCCGTCGCCGGGGACGGAACGGTAGTTTGTGATGGCGCCGGATCGTGGATCGATGCGGAACAGTCCGGCCCCGAGCGTGGCGGCCCAGATCAGGCCGGACCGATCGACGAGGATATCCCAGATGACCTCGACGTCGGCGCCCAGGGGAACCTGGGCGATGGAACGGGTTGCGTGGTCCAGTCGCCAGAGCCCTCGCGATCGAGTCCCGATCCACATGTCCCCGCTCGGGTCTTCCTGGATGGCCAGGACGATGCTCTGGCCCAGGCCAGGGGAGACGTAAGTCTCAGTGTCTTTGGCGAACACGACCGGCCCCGCTCCGCTCGTGCCCAGCCAGAGATCGCCGCTTCTGGACGGCGTCACCGGAAAGACCGACGACGGGGTCCGGGCATCGGGGCCGAAGGGAACCGGGAAGAAGAGGAAACGGTACCCGTCGTAGCGGGCCAGGCCGCCGCTCGTCCCGAGCCAGAGGAAGCCCTCCGCGTCCTGGCAGATGCTCGAGATCCCGACCATGGAGCCGGTCGCGGTCTGGGGGCTGAGGCGCTCGAAGCGGAAGAAACGCCCCGGGTAGAGATCGGCGGAGAGGCGCGCGCTCCCGAAGAGGACAAAGATCAGGACAACGAAAGCCGGCCGTTTCGTCCCCGCCTCCGTCATTTCCGCGCGGTCAGCATGACCTCGCTCTTGGTCGTCCCGGTCACGGGAATGGTCATCCCCGCGGCGGGGACGTCGACGGACATCTCGGACGTCGATTCGGACGTCGTCTTGACGTAGATCCCTTCCTTGACGGCGAAGTACCAGACGTCCTTGCCCGAGACGGTCCCGGCGAAGGTCATGTCCATGCCCATCTGGCTCCCCGAGCCGCTGATGGCTCCTTTGACCTCCGCGGAGACCCGGGCGCACTCCATTCCGTCGATAGTCTCGAAGCCCTCGAGGGTGTTGACGGTCTGGATGTCGACGCGGATGCTCATCATGCCGGTGTTCTCCTCGATGACGCCGCTCGAGGGCCAGGTGTCGCCGACATCGATCGAGCGGCCCGGCAGGTCGGGAAAGTACATCTTGAAGCTGGACGCGAGGTTGCGCGTCTCGGCCTCGATGTCGTAGGTGAGGGCCTCCGCCCCGGTGATGTCCACTTCCGATCCGAGGGGCGAGAGGACCATGTCGAACGACTTACCCTTGATCCCGCTCATGTCGGGGGACATGTTACCCTGGACGCTGCTGGAGATGTTCATGGTCATGTCGTCGATCGTCACGCCCAGGAGGAAATCCTTGTCCTTGCGGCCTTTGGAGGTGAAGGTGAAAGTGCTCGTGCCCCCGGTCTGGGTGTCGATGATCTGGCCCATGACGTCCATGATCTGGGCCTCCTCGGCGCTGCTTCGGTAGGTCAGGGCGCGGCCGGACGGCATTCTGTACTCGAGAACGACGGCCTTGCCGTCGGCGGGAGCCGAGGAAGGACCGGCAGCGGTCAAGGCCAGGCCGGCCGCGGCCAGAAGACAGGCCGCCACGAGCGGGAACCTGAATCGAGTGGTTTTCCTGGTCATCGGAACCTCCTATTTTTTAGAAACGAGCTTGGTCTCGCCCTTCCTGGTTTGGGTCACCGGGAGGGTCATGCCCATGGCGCTGACCGCGATGGACATGTCGTACGTCAGTTCGGACACGGATCGGACATAGATGCCTTCCTTGACCGCGAAATACCAAGTCTCGGATCCCTTGCCGGTGCCTGAGAGGGCCATGTCCATGCCCTGCTGGCTCCCCGTGCCGGAGATGGTCGAGGTGACCGCCGCCTTGATCCGTGCGCACTCCATGCCGTCGACGATCTCGAGCCCCTCGAAGGTGTTGACGTTCTCGAAGCCCAGCTTGATGTTCATGCCCCCCGAGGTGTCGTCTGCCGTTGCGGCCGAGGTCCAGGTGTCGCCGATCTCGATCGCGCGGTCCGGCAGGTCGGGGAAGAACAGCTTGAAGGTCGGGGCGACGTTGCTCGTCCCGTTGGCGGACTCGTAGGTGATGGCCTCGGCCGCGGAGGCGTCCACCTCGATCCCGAGCGGCGAAAGGACCATGTCGAACGACTTGCCCTTGACCGGGCCCATATCCGGCGACATGTCGCCCATGGGACCGCTCATGGTGGACGACATGTCGTCGATGGTCACGCCCAGGAGGAGGTCCTGGCCCTTGGTCCCCTTCGCGGTGAAGGTGAAGGTGCCTCCGCCCTTCATGAACATGTCCGCGGCCTGGCCCATGACGTCCATGACCTGGGCCATCTCTTCGGAGGTCGTGTAGGTCAGGGCCCGCCCGGCCGGCATCTTGTACTCGAGCACGATCCCGGCGGGGGCGGCTGCGGGGGCTTCGCCGGCCGGTTCGCCGACGACATAGGTGGTCTGTTGCGTGGCGCAGCCGGCCAAGAGCAATCCGACGGCCAGGGCCGCGACAGGGAGCCGGGCCGTGCGCGCTAGGGTCATAGGCTTATCTGTCATGAAACGACCTCCCCTTGACGGATTCATCCCCCGGATCATCATCTCGGGCAGATGATAGGGCAAGCCGGGGGCAAAGTAAAGGCGGGTTTCCGGCCGGCCCTACCAACGGTCGCGGCGGACGAGGTCCGCGAGGGAACGGCGCTTCTTGGGCCCGGCCGCATCGGCCGCGTAGCCGAGGGGCGTGAAGGCGGACGGGATGACCTCGGGCGGGACGCCGAGAACCTCGCGGGCCGCCGAGGGATCGAACGCGGCGATCCAGCACGTGCCCAGGCCTTCCTCGGCCGCGGCCAACGTGATGTGGGTCATGGCGATCGTCGCGTCGACCTCGGCGGCGTTCCAGCCGTCGTGCCTCCGGACCCAGGCCTCGGACGGGACGGCGCAGACGCAGAGGACGAGCGGAGCCTGGACGAACCAGTCGCGGCCGTAGACGCGCCCGAGCGCCTCCTCGCGCCCTCCGGTCTCGACGACGATGACGCGGAAGGGCTGGCGATTGGCCGCGGTCGGGGCCAGTCGGGCCGCCTCGAGGATCCTTTCGAGCTTCTCGTCCTCGATAGGATCGGGCTTGTAGGCCCTGACGCTATAGCGCGCTCTGATCAACTTCTGCAGGTCCATGATTTCTCCTCGTTTTGATGAGTTCTTCCCCCATCTCCGGGATTCCCTCTCGTGGCGGCGATGGGCGTTTGCCTCGAAGATCCCCGTTGCTGGAGAGGGGGACCCGCTTGCGGGGGGGAACCGTGCGAACTGGTTCCCAGGGGGTCCGGGGAGCAAGAGGCAATGCCCGGAGCGGAGCCGCAGAGAGGGATCCTCCCGGGATCGGGACAAGAGCCATTTATTTCCCTTCTAAGATGAAGGCGTAGCGGCCGGAGCCGACCGTGATCCGGATGGCGCCGTCCTTGTCGACGGCCCCGACGATCCCGGCCGCGCCGGCGACGTACTTGCCCTGGGCCCAGATCGGCGCCCCGCCCTCGGTCACGCGGATGTCGCGGATGCCGAGCTTGGGGATGACGACCTCGGCCTCCGACCCGAACGGAACGGTCACCTCGACCCGGACCGCCGTTTCCGTCCGCGACCACGCGCAGGCGACCTCGCCGCGCACCGTGGTCGTCGAACCCGAGGCGTGGGTCAGGTCGCGGACCATCTGCGGCGCGATGAGCACCTTCTCGAACCCGGTCGTCCCCGGCGCCAGGTTGATCCCGGCCAGGGCCTTGTAGAGCCACGACCCGACGCTTCCGAACATGGGGTGGTTGTGCGAGTTCATGGACGGCCCCTCGCGCTTCTGCCACAGCTCCCAGAGGGTCGTCGCGCCGTTGCGGATCATGTAGCCCCAGCTCGGGTAGTCGGTCTTGCAGGCGATGTCGTAGGCCAGGTCGGCGTTGCCGCTCCGGGTCAGGAGCTCCATGATGTACTTCGTGCCGATGATGCCCGTCGTCAGGTGCGAGTCGTTCTTGTAGACGATGTCGTCGAACAGGCGTCCCCACGTCCCGCCCTGCTTCTCCGTGGGCAACTCGAGGAAGAGGGCCAGCGTGTTGGCCGTTTGCGTGCCGTCGGCGTAGTCGCCGGTCCGCGGGTCGTAGAATTCGCGGTTGAAGGCCACCCGGATCTAGGCCGCCAGCTTGTCGTAGGCCGCCGCGTCCGCGGTCTTGCCGAGAACGCGGGCGATGTCGGCCTGGATCTTGACGTCATAGTAATAGTAGAACGACGAGACGATCGCCCCGGGGCACTTCTCGACGGCCACCCAGTCGCCGTAGTGGCTCCACTTGAGGACGCCGTTCTCGGCCGTCGACCTCAGGAACTCGACGTACTTCCTGAGCCCGTCGTAGTGCTCCTC
>DSDX01000150.1 GCA_011048485.1 Candidatus Aminicenantota bacterium
CCCGCTCGACCATGACCCTCATCTCGTGGGCGACGCCGAAGATGTACTCGAGGTCGGCCCGGTTGAACTGCTTGACGGAGACGATGTCCTTCCCGTACCAGGGGGCCGTGCGCTGGTCGCCGAAGGGCAAGTGCGGGCTTTTCACGGGGCTGCGCATGGCGTTTCTCCTTCGCGTCCGGGCGCTTGGCGGGGCCCGGCCCCCGGGCGCTCCGCATCATGCTACACCAGCGCCCGGGAGGTAGTCAAAGGGGCCCATAAAAAGGGAGGAGGGACGCCCCCGTGGCGCCCCTCGCTCCGGAACAAAAGAAGGAGGGTTATGGAAGGGTATCAGGAGTGTCGAGGTATTGAGGTTTTACCATTCTTCACTCCGCCCGGAAGATATGCATATTCCGTGCCATACCCTCCCCCCTGATGAGCGCGGGGGCGGAGGGAAAAATGTAAACTTCTTTGAAGCAAAGGCGGGCCGATTTACAGCCCCCCGCCGGGAAGAGGCCCCCGCTGTCCCCGGAGCGCGGCCGGTCCGGGCCGGATCTCAGGACCTGTGGGCCATGAGGGTCCGGACGCCGTCCACGACCATGTCGACCTCCTTGGTCGAGACGTAGATCGGCGTCGAGACGCGGACGCCGTACGTCCCCGCCTGCGGGCTCCCGGCCGTGCGGATGACCAGGTTGTACTTCTCCCGGAGGTAGTCGACAAGCTTCGATTCGAGCCCCCCGCCCAGGGAGAAAGCCGACAGCCCGGCGCTCAAATAGGGATCGACGGGCGTGTGGACCTTGATCCCGGGGATCTTGGCCACTTCCTGCTTGAGCCGACCGGCCAGGACTTTGATCCGGCGTTCGATGCGCGACCGGCCGATCCGGTTGTTGAAATCGAGGGCCGCGTCGAGCGCGTACAGGACCGCGTCGGACCTCTGCCCGGCCGGGTCGAGCTTGGAGGCGTCCTGAGTCCTCTCCCAGCCCGAGCTGACGACGGTCGGATGGACCTTGTCGAGGGCCTCCTTCCGGACGTAGAGCAGCCCGACGCCCGTCGGCGCCCCGAGCCACTTGTAGGGGCTCGAAGCGAAGAAGTCGATGCCCAGGGCCTTCATGTCGAGGTCGAGCATGCCGATGCCGTGGGCGCTGTCGGCCACGATGAGCAGGCCCTTGTCGTGGGCCAGCTGGCTCAGCTCCTTGAGGGGCATGATCAGGCCCGTGATGAACACGGTGTGGCTGATGCTGATGACGCGCGTCTTCGGGGTGATGGCGGCGGCGAAGGCCCCGACGATCTCGTCGACCGAATGGACGGTCGGGCTGAGCGGGACCTCCTTGATCGTGATCCCGGCCAGCTTCTCCTTGAGCCGCCAGGGGCCGAGGTGGCCGGGGTGCTCGAGGTTGGTGATCAGGACCTCGTCCCCCGCCTTGAGATCGAGGCCGCTGATGACGTAATTGAGGCCTTCGGTCGTGTTCGTGGTCAGGGCGATCTCGTCCGGGGAGGCGTTGACGAAGGCGGCAAGCTTGGCCCGGACGGACGACTTGATGGCCGGCAGGAAGTGATATCCGTCGTAGGGATTGGACACCTGGACCCGGAAATAACGCGTCAGGGTGTTGAAGACGCTCTTGGGCATAGGCCCGAGGGTGCCGTTGTTCATCATGATGAACCGGTCCTCGAAACCGTAGAGCTTCCGGATCTCCTCCCAGTAGACGCCGTCCGGCGATTCGTCGCCGAGGTATTTCTGGTTGAGCTCGGTGATCTTCTGGGCGATGCCCGCGTTGAGCTCGTCCAAAGCCGCGATCGAGGCGGCCGAGCCGGCCAGCAGATAGCGGGCGAAAGCCCGGCGCGACAGACCTGAGGGATCGTTCATCGTAGGACCTCCTGGCAAGATGGAGGGATTATATCTTCAAACCGACGCGGGCATCAAGGACTCAGGAGCCGGAAGATCGTGACGGGTTGAGTCCCTTCTCAAGCGGCCTGGTCGGCGGGCACCCGGGGCTGGAGCACGCGGTCGATCGACAGGTCCAGGTCCTTGAGGTCGAGCGGCTTGACGAAGAAGTGGCTGATCGCGAACCGGCCCATGTCCTCGATCCGGACCTCGTCGGGATGGGCGGTGATGAGCATGGCCTCGCCCTCGAAGCCGTCCTCCCGGAGGCGCTTGATAAGCTCCATGCCGTTGATATGGGGGAGCCTGAAGTCGGCGATGACCAGGTCCGCCCGGCTCTGCCTGACCCGGTCCAGGGCCTGCCTGGGGTCTTTCAGCGACAGGACCCGGTATTTCTTGCCCAGCAGCAGGGCGAAGGTCTTGCGGATCGTATCGTCATCGTCGACCAGCACGATCTTTTTCGCTGTCATCTTGGGCCTCTTCCTTGCGGCCACTCCGATAGTTGCATCTTTCGTGCCAATTTCGGGCCGGATTTCTAGGGGGAAGTGCGCGCGCGTGGGAAAGGCCCCGGGACCGCCGGACAAGTTCTTTTACAATCCCGGAACCGCTCCGGCCGGCCCGGCCGACCGGCTCAGGCCGAGCCCCCGACGTCGAGGCCGTAGTCCTTGATCTTCTTGTCCAGGGTCGGGCGGCTGATCTGGAGGACCTGGCTGGCCCGGGTCTTGCTCCCCTTGACGGCGTCGAGCACGTGCTGGATGTACTTCTTCTCGACCTCGTCGAGGGAGACGAGTTCGCCGCCGAAGCTCCGCTTTTCGTCCGAATCCAGGGGCAGGTTCTCCTTGAGGACGACGTCGCCCTTGGCCAGGATGACGGCCCGCGTTAGGGCGTTCTCGAGCTCGCGGACGTTGCCGCGCCAGGGCAGGTCCAGGAGCGTCTTCATGACCTCGGGCGGGACCTTGCGGACGTTGCGGCGGAGCTCCCGGTTGATCTTCTCGAGGAGATAGGCCACGAGGTCGGGGATGTCCTCCCGGCGTTCCCGCAGGGCCGGCAGCGTGATCTCGACGACCTTGAGCCGGTAGAAGAGGTCCTCGCGGAACTTGCCCTTCTCGATCAGGGTCTTGAGGTTCTGGTTCGTGGCCGCGATGATGCGGGCCTCCGTCTTGAGGACCCTCTCCCCGCCGACCTTCATGAAGTCCCGCGACTCGATGACCCGCAGGAGCTTGCTTTGGAGGTTGGGCGACACGTCGCCGACCTCGTCGAGGAAGAGGGTGCCCCGCCCGGCGATCTCGAACTTCCCCTTGGTCTCGCTGACGGCGTCGGTAAAGGCGCCCTTGACGTGGCCGAAGAGCTCCGACTCGAGCAGGGTGTCCTGGATGGCCGAGCAGTTGATGACGATGAAGGGTTCGTCCCTATAGGGGCTGTTGTAGTGGATGGCCTTGGCCACGAGCTCCTTGCCCGTCCCGCTCTCGCCCTCGATGAGCACGTTGGCCCGCGTGTTGGCCACGGACCCGATGAGCTTGAAGACGTTGCGCATCCCCGGCGACCGGCCGATAATGTTGTCGATCGTGTACTCTTTCTGCCGCTCCTCGACGAGATAGCTAACCCTCTCCTCGAGGGCCTTGACCTGGAAGGCCTTGTCGATGGCCAGGTCGAGCTCGGTGGCGTTGAGCGGCTTGACCAGGTATTCGAAGGCGCCCAGCTTGATGGCCTCGACCGTCGTCTTCATGTCGTCGAAGGCGGTCATGACCAGGATGACGGCCCGCCGGTCGCGCTCCCGGATGCGCCTCAGGACCTCCAAACCGTCGATGTCCGGCAGCCGGACGTCGAGGAGCACCAGGTCCGGACCGGATTCGGCGAAGACCCTCGCCCCCTCCTCCCCCGTCCCGGCGACGGCGATCTCGAAGCCCTTCTTGCCCAGCTGGGAGGCCAGGGTCTTGCGGACGAGAGGGTCGTCCTCGACGATCAGAATGGATCTCATGTCGCCTCCTCCGCCGGGATGAGGATCACGAAGGCGCCGCCGCCCGTCGGCGCCTCCTCGACGGCGATGGCGCCGTTGTGCTGCTCGACGATCTTGCGGGCGTTGGCCAGGCCCAGCCCGAACCCGGAGGGCTTGGTCGTATAGAACGGCTCGAAGATGTTGGGCCGGGCCTTCTCCGGAACGCCCGGCCCGGTATCGACGATCCTGACCCGGACCATCGTCCGCCCGCCTCCGGGGACCGTGTCGCAGTCGATGCCGATCGTCCCGTCGGACCCGATGGCCTCGTGGGCGTTGCGGAGGATGTTGAGGAACACCTGGCGCAGCTTGTCGGCGTCGGCGAGCACGGGCGGCAGGTCCTTGGGCCAGCGTTTAGCGATGATGATCCTTTTCCCGTCCAGGGTGGCCTTGATCATCTTGAGCGATTCCTCGACGATCTGCTCGACCTGCCAGCGGTCCAAGGCCAGGTCCTGGACCCTGGTGAAATTGAGCAGCTCCTTGATGAACCGCTCGATCTGGTCGATCCCCTCGAGCGAGAGCCCGAGGTGCGCGCCGACCGCCTCGGCCAGGCCTTCCTCCTCGGCCACCTTCTGGATGTTGAGCTTGACCGAGGTCAGGGGGTTTCGGATCTCGTGGGCGATCGAGGCGGCCAGCCGGCCGATCTGGGCCAGCTTCTCCGATTGGACAAGGCGGCGCTGAGCCTCCTCGGCTTCCCGGCGGGCGGCCTGAAGCTTCTCGGTCATGTCGTTGAAGG
>DSDX01000382.1 GCA_011048485.1 Candidatus Aminicenantota bacterium
CGCCCTCAGAAAGAAGGGCGTCGACTCCTACAGGCTCGAGCCCATCGACCTCGACTACACCATCCTGGCCAACAGCACGGTCGATTATCCCGAACCTCTCGAGTTGGCCTTCCCGCGGGAAGGGGCCGTCCGCGAAGTGGCGGTCAAGGAGGGCGACCCGGTGACCAAGGGCAGGGTCCTGGCCCGGATCGACGACTTCGAGGCCGAGCGGAACTTGGCTATCAGCCTCGACTCTCTCCGATCGGCCGAACTCAAGCTCGAGAACGCCAGGGAGGAAGAGCTCCCCAACCTGAGGGAAAGGCTGAACGAGTACGAGGTCAACTTGAGGCAGGCCGCGCTGAACCGGGACAGGTTCGCCGAGCTTCTGGCGGCCGGCGGCGTCTCCAAAGCGGACATGGAGAAGGCCGAGAAGGAATACCAGCGGGCCCTGTCCCAATACAATCAACAGAAGCTCGAGCTCGAGGAATTCTCCAGGAGCGGCCGCCTGGCCGATCTCGAGTACCAGGTCTCGATCGCCCGGGCCCAGGCCGACCTGGCCCGGAGGGACCTCGAGAACACGCGGCTCGTCGCGCCCTTCGACGGGACCGTCCTCCAGGTCGACATCCAAGTCGGCGAGAAGATGACGCCGGCGGCCAAGGCCGTCACCGTGGTCGAGAACGCGCCCTGGGAGCTCGGCCTGAACGTCGACCAGAGGGAGCTGCCGTTCCTGATGGAGGGTCTGCCGGCCCTGGTGACTATGGACGCCTATCCCGACGACAGGATCAAGGGCGAGGTGTCGTACGTCTGCACCGAGGTCGACAAGGAGAAGAACACCTGCGAGCTGAGGATCAAGCTCCAGGAGGATAGGCCGTTCATCAAGCCAGGCATGGCCGCCCGGGCCGAGATCATGGCCGCCAAGTTCGAGAAGGCCCTGGCCCTTCCGTCGAGGTTCGTCAAGAGGGGCGCCGGCGGACCGTCCCTTTGGCTCTGGGACGGAGGGGCCGCCGAGCTCGTCCCGGTCCAGGTCGAGCCGGTGGGCGAGCGCTGGGTCCTGGTCCAAGGCCTTCGTGAAGGCGCCGTCGTCCTGGACGCCGCGGCCGACGCCGCCCCCGGCAAGCTGAGACCGGGCCGGGCTGTCGCCGCTCCCGGAGCAAGATGATCCTCAGACCCTATGAAACCCACATCGCCTTCAGGTTCCTGCTGAAGGGACGGGGCCAGACCGCGCTGCTGCTGGGCGGGATCGCCGTCGGCGTCGCCGTCCAATTCTTCCTCTCTTCGCTGATCGGAGGGCTCCAGCTGAGCCTCATCGAACGGACCATCGGCTCGGCGCCGCATATCTATGTGCTGCCGCCGGACGATCTGCCGACGAGCATCCTCGCCGGCGAGGGCGCGACCGTCGATTCTCGGCGGGTCCCGTACGCCGAGATGACCGAAATCCTGTCCTGGCGGCGCTACTATGACTTCCTGAAAGGGGCCGCCGGGGTGACCGCGGCCTGCCCCGTGGCCGGGGGGCAGGGATTCATCGAGCGGGGCGGGGCCACGGAGACGATAGCGGTCAAGGGCCTCATGCCCGAGGAAGGCGCCGTCATCTACCGGTTCGACAGGAACTTGAAGGCGGGACGAGGCGACGTCGGCGGAGAATCGGCCATCTTGGGCCTGTCAATCGCCGAGAGGCTCCGGCTCGATCTCGGCGACCGCTTCTTCGTCCGCAACAGCAAGGGCGGCGGCGACACGTTCACGTTGACGGGGATCATCGACCTGGGCTCCGTCCAGGCGGACGCCATCGTGTTCCTGTCCCTCGACCGGGCCCGGAGCTTCCTTGGGCTCGACGGCGTCAGCGCCATCGAGGTCAAGGTCGGCGATCCCTTCGCCGCAGAGGCCTTAGCGGCCGGGTTCCGCGGGGAGTTCTCCCGGGTCAAGTTCGAATCCTGGCAAGAGCGAAACCGGGAGCTGCTGACCGCCTTGCGGTCCCAGAGCGGCTCGTCCGGGGTCATTCAGTTTTTCGTCCTCTTCGCCATCTCGCTCGGCATCGCCAGCGTTTTGGGTATCGCCGCCGTCCAGAAGTCCCGCCAGCTCGGCATCCTCAAGGCCATGGGGGTGGACGACAGGGGCGCGGCCCGGATCTTCCTCATCCAGGGCCTGACGCTCGGCTTGGTCGGTTCGGCCCTGGGCATCGGGCTCGGTTACGCCATCGGCGCGGCCTTCCTGAGGTTCTTCGGGACGGGCGAGTTTGGCCTCGAGCTCGAGGCCCTCAATCTCGTCGTCCCGGCCGTCCTGGCCGTGACCGGCTCGGCCCTCGCCTCGCTGGTCCCGGCCCGCAAGGCCGCCCGGCTGTCCCCGATCGAGGTCATCCGGAATGGCTGACATCATCACCGCCCGGAGCCTGGTCAAGCGCTTCGGCAAGGTCGTGCGAACGGAGGTCCTGCACGGCCTCGACGTCGCCTTCGAGAAGGGGGCGCTCACGGCGGTCATAGGGCCCTCGGGATCGGGCAAGACGACCTTGCTCAACATCATCAGCCTTCTTGAGAGCCCCAGCGAGGGCGAGCTGGTCATCGAAGGCAGGGATTTCTCGGCGGGCGACATCAATAGGTATGCGGCTTACCGCAACGCCCACATCGGCTTCGTCTTCCAGTTCCACTATCTCCTGCCCGAGTTCACGGCCCTCGAGAACATCCTCCTGCCGTACTGGATCGGGCGGGGGAGGCCCCCGGCGCCCCTCATCGAACGGGCTCTGAGCCTGATGAAGGATATGGCCATGCTTCCCATCAAGGACAAGTATCCCAACCAGATCTCGGGCGGGGAGCAGCAGCGCGTGGCCATCGCCAGGGCCCTGGTCCAGGAGCCGAAAATCGTGTTCGCGGACGAGCCGACGGGGAACCTCGACCGGGAGACCGGCTCGGCCGTGCTCGGGATCATGACCAGGATGATCAGGGACCTTGGCACGACGCTGGTCATAGTCACCCACGACCGGGAGATCGCCCTGAAGGCCGACCGCATCCTCGAGCTCGTCGACGGCCGCATCTGCAAGGACTTCCGGCTCGCCGAGACGGGCGAGAGGGCGGCCCGCGAGCTGCTCGAGGACCGCAGCTGCGATTTCGAGGATCCGAACGACGGCGGCGGCTAGGGACGGGAGGGCCGCGGCCCGAAGATGGCCGTGCCGATCCGGACGATCGTCGCCCCCTCCTCGACCGCCACGCGCCAGGAATGGGACATGCCCATGGAGAGGTGGCGCATCTCGACGCCGGGGACGGCCGCCTTCGCCAGCGCGTCGCGGACCCGTCGCGTTTCCCGGAAATAGGGCCGCGAGTCCTCGGGGTCGCCTTCGAACGGCCCCATGGTCATGAGCCCGAGGACGCGAAGACGCGGCAGGGCCGCGAGCGTCCGGACCAGGGCCTCGGCCTCATCGGGCATCACGCCCGTCTTCTGAGGCTCCCGGCCGCTGTTGATCTCGATCAGGACCTCCACCGTCCTCCCCGCCGCCGCGGCGCGCTTGTCGATCTCCCGGCCGAGGCCGATCGAGTCGATGGTCTCGATGATGTCGAAGATCTCAACGGCTCTCTTGGCCTTGTTCTTCTGGAGGTGACCGATGAGGTGCCAGCGGGCCCGGCGGCCGACCACGGCAAAGGCCTCGGCCGCCTCCTGGACGTAGTTCTGGCCGATGACTTTGACGCCGGCCTCGACGGCCTCGAGGATCTCGGCCGGGGTCCGCGTCTTGGCCGCGGCGACGAGCTCGACGCCCGGCGGGAGCCCGGCCAGGATGGCCTTGACGTTGGCGGCGATGCTCATCGTCCCCATTCTAGCAAAAAAGGGACCGAACCTGCTATAATCGGCGGCGACGGCGAGGCCCCCCGATGACCATTCGCGAAGAGCTGGAGAGGACTGAGGAGAGGACGCTCTCCCCCCGGGCCTGTCTCAGCTCGCGCTCGAAGGGCCGCCTCCGGCCCGAGAGCCAGCATGTCCTCCGCACCGACTTCCAGCGCGACCGCGACCGGATCATCCACTCCAAGTCGTTCCGCCGGCTCAAGCACAAGACCCAGGTATTCATCTCCCCCGAGGGCGATCACTACCGCACCCGGTTGACGCACACCCTGGAGGTGTCGGGGATAGCTCGGACGGTGGCCAGAGCGCTGAGGCTCAACGAGGACCTGGTGGAGGCCGTCGCTTTGGGGCACGACCTGGGCCACACCCCCTTCGGCCACGCCGGCGAGGCGGTGCTGGGCGAGCTTTATCCCGGCGGCTTCCGCCATTACGAACAGAGCATGCGGGTGGTCGATATTCTCGAAAAAAAGGGCCGCGGCCTCAATCTCACCCATGAGGTCCGGGACGGCATCCTCAAGCATTCCAAGGGCCGGATGGAAATCCTGCCGGAGGACATGGCGGAGATGCCCTCGACCAAGGAAGGCCAGCTGGTTCGGGTCGCCGACATAATCGCCTACGTCAACCACGATCTGGACGATGCGATCCGGGCCGGCATTCTCGACGAGGAGAGCATCCCGAATGACATTCACAACCTGCTGGGCAGATCCAATTCCGCCCGGATCGGGGCGATGGTCCGCGATCTGATCACCAACACCGCCCCGAAC
>DSDX01000077.1 GCA_011048485.1 Candidatus Aminicenantota bacterium
GCCTTCCCATATTGATCGCCCGGGCCGCCAAAGAGGATCATCTCCCAGGGCTCGGCCGGTGTCTGGGCGCTCGCGTCCGCTGCAGGGCCGGCGGCCGTGGACAGGAACAGAACGGTCACGACCCCGGCAGCCATCAAGATGCGTAAAGACCAGAAAGCTTTCTTGAAAGCGATTTCCTTCATTTTTCCCTCCCCTTTCATTTAGATTTATGCCCCCTAGACCAGTTCAATGAATACTTCCCCCCATGGACACCTCCATCGAATGATCCCTCAAGCCGCCTCGGCCCTATCTCAACTCAATAATAGGAATCTCGCCGGCTCCTTGTGTTCTGGTTGTGTGATGATTCAACGAAGAAATGGACACATGGGCACACTCTGTCTAGATGGGATCCTAAGCCGCGCGGGTCAATAGGGCCTTAGCCTCATTTTTTACTATCCAGTCCGTTTTATCGAAATCGAGATTCGCTCCAGCCTCGGGACCCGGGACGGTGGCCCGCCAGGGCCTTGAGGGCCGGCCGCGAAGCGCGCGGCCCATCCCCGCGCCCGGACTGGCGGTCGACACCCGGTTTGAGCTATCATGGAGGCATGACCGACCATACGAGGGGGAAGGGCGGGTTCCCGGAGGACGCCGAGGCCATCTGGCGGGCCGCCCTCGCGGCCGTCGATCCTTGGAATCTCGTCCGGGCTGGCGTCGATAGGCGGGGGGACGTCATTCGCGTCCAGGACCGGGAATACGACCTGTCTGCCTACGAGCGTGTCTTCATCATATCCTTCGGCAAGGCCGGCGCGGCCATGGGCGAGGCGCTCGCGGAGATCCTCGACGAGCGCCTGACCTCGGGGCTCGTCGTCGTGCCCTGGCCGGTCGGGCAAGAGGCCTCCCGCCTCGAGTATCTCGAGGCCGCCCATCCCGTGCCCGACGCCCGGAGCGTCGAGGCGGCCCGCCGGGTCATCGAGGTGGCCGAGCGGGCCGGCGAAAAGGACCTCCTGTTCGTCTGCATCTCCGGCGGCGGCTCGTCCCTCCTGACGCTCCCGGCCGAGAGCGTCGCGCTCGACAAGAAGCGCCGCCTCACCGAGGACCTCCTCCGGGCCGGGGCGACGATCAACGAGCTCAACGTCGTCCGCAAGCACCTGTCCGGGATCAAGGGCGGGCAGCTGGCCCGGGCGGCCTACCCCGCGACCGTGGTCACCCTGGCCATCTCCGACGTCGTCGGCGACGACCTCGGGACGATCGCCTCGGGCCCGACCCACTGGGACGCCTCGACCTTCGCCGACGCCAGGTCCATCCTCGAGTGCTACGGTCTCTGGGACGGGGCCTCGGCCCTGGTCCGGGCCCGGATCGAGGACGGGCAGGCCGGCCGGGTCCCGGAGACGCTCAAGGAGGGCGACCCGGTCTTCGGGCGCGTCGCGACCCTCGTCGTCGGCGACAACATGACCGCGCTGCGCGCCGCCAAGCACGAGGCGGAGAAGAGGGGCTTCGAGGCCATCTTCCTGTCCTCGTCCGACAGCGGGGAGGCCCGCCGGACCGCCGCCGGCTATGCCGCGTTCGTGACCGAGCTGGCCTGCTCCGCGTCCAGCCTGCCCCGGCCGCTCTGCCTCCTCGCCGGCGGCGAGCTCACGGTCACGGTCAAAGGGCGGGGGAGGGGCGGCCGCAACACGGAGTTCGTCCTGGCCGCGATCGTCGACCTGGACAAGGCCGGGATCTCCGGCCTTGACTGGCTCATCCTGAGCCTCGGGACCGACGGCATCGACGGCCCGACCGACGCGGCCGGCGCCTGGGCCGATCCCAAGACGATCCGGACGGCCCGGGCCCTGGGGCTGAACCCCGCCGACTATCTCGAGGACAACGATTCCTACGGCTTCTTCAAGCAGACGGGGAACCTGATCGTGACCGGGCCGACCGGCACCAACGTCATGGACCTCCGCCTGTTCCTGCTCCGGGCCGCCTGACCGGCTACTTGTAGACGCCGGCCAGGTCCCACTTGGCGATGGTGTCGAGGATGAGCTCCGCGACGCGGTCGTTGACCCGGCGGAAATACGCCTTGGCCTGGGCCGCGTCGAACGTCGGGTAGCCCTGGCCCTTCTCGTAGAGCAGGATGGTGGAGGCCACGGGCACGGTGTAGTAGGCCCCGGCCGGGGCCGGGGTGGGCGAGGCCATCCCGGGACTATAGCGCTCGGGATGGATGTGCTCCGGCAGGAAGGCCTGGACGTAGGCCGTCTCGTTGTTGCCGGCGTGGCCGCCGTTCTGCCCGAAGACCTCCTTGGTGATGTCGTCGGCCAGGGTCCACCAGTTGACGACGAGGGCCCGGACACGGCGGGCGTTGGCGACGCGCGTCGCGGCCGCGTTGAGCGCCGTCGTGTTGCCGCCGTGGCCGTTGAGGACGATGATGTTCCTGAAGCCGTTCGCGGCCAGGTTGTCGAGGACCGACTCGGCGAAGGCCGCGTAGGTCTCGGCCGGGATGGAGACCGCGCCGGGGTAGGCCTTCATGGCCTCGGTCAGGCCGTAGTTCAAGGTCGGGGCGATCAGGGCGTCGACGCGGCCGGCGATGTCGCGGGCCATGGCCTCGGGCGCCAGGCTGTCGGTCCCGCTGGGGATGACGCCGTGCGGCTCGAGCGAGCCGAAGGGCGCAAGCACCGTGTCGATCCTCGCCGGGACGAGCTCGCCGAACTCCTGCCAGCAGAGCAGGGCCATCTCGCGGGTCGTCGGGGGCGCGGCCTGTCCCCGGTCCGCCGTCTTCCGTCCCGGCGCCGATTGGGCCAGCGCCGCCGCTGAGGCCGCCGTCAGGGCCGCGGCCAGGACGACGGTCCTTAAGATCGTCAGGGTTGTTCTCATGTCGTTCGCCTCCTCGCTCCCTCCATGTTATGCCAATCCGGGCCCCCAGGAAAAGGTTCTTCTCCCGTGAAGATCGCGATTTTTTTTCTTGCTTTTTCCTTTCGGCCTTCTATAATGATAGCGGCTCTCTTTCGCCGGCTGGAGAGGGCTCCCTCAAAATTTCCAATCATCACCCCCCTTTTGCTGACCTCAGCCGGCACTTCTCCTCCCCCGCTTCTCTCGCCCCGGAGATTGTGTTATCATGCCGCCGACGGAGAGCGTGGAATTCGAGATGGACAAGGTCGACTGGAAGAAAGATCTGGCCAGCCACTTCGAGAACGTCCGGGTCATCGAGCTCTGCCAGGCCGAGACCGTCGCCCAGTTCGACCAGTTCTGCGAATTCATCGCCGAGCCCGCGTTCGAGGCGCTGACCGACGAGCTGGGCCAGTATCGCATCCGCTCCGAGCACGTGAAGCACAAGGGGCGCAGCATCCGGTTCTCGGTCTGTTTCCCCGGCCTCAAGGACGAGCAGTTCCACTACCGCATCTCGTTGCCCAAGAACGCCGTCGAGCTGAGGCTGAAGCTCCAGATCAAGGCCCGCCGGACGCCCAAGGCCGAGTATCAGACGACCGACGAGGATTTCATGCCGGGACTTTTCCCCTTCAAGGTGCTGCGCATGGACAAGGACGAGGTCGTGGCCGACGTCGTCAGGCACTTCACGACGTACTGCTACGCGGCGCTGACCACGCCCGACTGACGGGCCTAGCGGGGTTCTTTCTTCGGTTTTCCCTTCTTGCCCTTCGAGGCGGCCTTCTTCTCGGCCTCGGGCTTGGTCCACTTGCCGGGCTTCCAGACCCAGCGGACCCCGACCTGCTCCCACGTTCCCGGCGTCCACACCTTGCCCTTCTTGCCTTTGACCCAGCGGCCTTCGACCCACTCGTAGTTGATGCCGCCCCACTTCCAGTAGCCCTCGATCCAGACGTGGTTGGGGCTGGGCTGGAGCGTGGGGGCCTCGTCACGGAGAGGGGGAGGGCCGAACTTGGGGTCCTCGCCGGCCAGGCCGGACGCCGCGGCGAGAACGAGAGCCGCAGCCAGGGCCCATACAGTCCTCCGCATCGCTTCCTCCGGTGTATTAGTCGGACAAGGCGCGGAAAGCGGCGGGCTAGTTGCCGATGATGACCTCGAGGACCTTCAGGAGGTAGTCGTAGGCGGGACGGTCCAGCGTGTTCTGGCCGACGTACTTGAACTGCAGGACGCCTTCGGCGTCGACGACATAGACGCTGGGGATGTTTTGGGCGACCTTGCCGCCGCTCCACTCGTTGCGGAAGAGGTCGAGCTTTGCCGACAGAGTCCGCTCGCCGTCGACGAGGATGGGGAAGGGGGCCAGGATCTCGCCTTTCGCGAGAGCGTAGTCGGCGGGGTAGAGCCGGCGGTAGCGCTCCATCCGGGCCTTGCCCGCCTCGTCCAGGGCGGCCGGATCGGCCGGCTGCTTCCTGGCCCTGATGCCCTCGAGCTGGCCGGGCAGGGCCTCGAGCCAGGCTTTGACGACGTCCCGCGGGTAGGGGAAGACGACCAGGATCTCGAGGTTATAGGCCTCCCGGATCTTGCGGGTTTTCTCGAGGTCGGCCAGCTCGGCGTAGCGGTAGTTGCAGATCGTGCACCAGTAGTCCTCGGCCGCGTAGCCGCGGGGGAAGAGGATGAGCACGTTCTTGCCCCGGAGCGACGACAGGGTCAGCGTCCCGCCC
>DSDX01000204.1 GCA_011048485.1 Candidatus Aminicenantota bacterium
GGGCCGGGCTCCCCCGTGACCTCTTCGCCCGCATCGTCCAGGGCCTTCGGCGCCGGCTCCTCGGGCCCGGCGGCCCCGGCTTCATCGACGGGACCGGTTTCCTCCGCCTTCGGAAGCTCGGCGGCCTCGATCTCGTCGGCGAGGAGGACCTCTTCGGTGAGCTCGTCCCCGGCTTCTTCTTCGGCCTCCTCGGCGACGAGCTCTTCGAGGGCCACCTCCTCGGTCTCCTCGGGGATCTCTTCCTCGAGCTCCTCGTCGATCTCGGCTTCGAGGTCCTCGGCCGGCGCCGCCTTCGCTTCGTCCCCGGGCTCCTCGACGGTGTAGTCCTTCTCCTCGACCTGCGCGTCGATGATCTTCTCGCCCGGGATTTCCTCCTCGATCTCTTCGTCCTCGGCAAAGAGCAGCTGGGTGCCGCAGTTGTTGCAGTACTTGTCGTTCTCGTCGATGATGGCGTGGCAATAGGGGCAGCGGGTGATGGCCATTGGTTTTATTATCATAAGGAAAGCGGCCCGTGTCAATTGAATTGAGGGAGCCGTTCAGATAGACTAACGGTTCGGAGGAGTTTGTGCCGCGGATGACGTTCAAAAGCGCGCTCATAACCGGCGCCTCGGCCGGACTGGGGGGGGAATACGCCCGACAGCTGGCTGCTGCGGGCATCGATCTCATCCTGGTCGCCCGGCGCCTGGACCGGCTCGAGGCGCTGGCCGGGGAGCTCCGGGCGAAGAACGGGATCGAGGTCGAGGTCGTCCAAGCCGACCTCGTCACGGACGAGGGCATCGGGCGCGTCGAGGCGGCCATCACGGCCCATCCGGCCCTCGACCTCCTTGTCAACAACGCCGGCTACGGCGGCAAGTCCGGATTCGCCCGCGGCGAGGTCTCGGACCATATCGACATGGTCCGCGTCCACGTCGACGCGACCGTCCGCCTGACCCGGGCCGCGCTCCCCGGGATGATCGACCGCGGCCGGGGGGCCGTCATCAACGTCGCGTCCATGGCCGCCTTCTCGCCGTTCTCCGGGGCCATGTACAGCGGCACGAAGGCCTTCCTGACCATGTTCTCGGTGAATCTGCAGGGCGAGCTGAGGTCCAAGGGCATCGTCGTCCAAGCCCTCTGCCCGGGGATGACCCACACGGAATTTCACGAGGTCGCGGCGATCGACAAATCGATCGTGCCCGCGCCGTTCTGGATGACGGCCGACCGGGTCGTCCGCATCAGCCTGCGCCGTTTGGGCCGCGGCGTCGTCTGCATCCCCGGCTGGTACAACCGGGCGATCGCCTTCCTGATGCGCTGCCCGGCGACGGCCGGCCTGGTCCGCGCCGCCGGCCGCAGCGGCGCCGTGCGCAAGAAGGCCGGCGACAAGAACTGACCCCCAAGGAGGGCTCACATGAAAACCTCGATACGTCTCGGCCGCGGTTTGCGGCTTCCCCTGCCGCTCGCGCTCGTCCTGGCGGCGACGGCGGTCATGGCCGGCGCCCAGGAAGCCGACAGGGTCTACGTCCACGGCAACATCTATACCGTCGACGACTCGTTCAGCACGGCGTCCGCCCTGGCGGTCAAGAGCGGCAGGTTCATCTACGTCGGCGACGATGACGGGGCCAAGGCCCATGTCGGACCTCTGACCTCCGTTATCGACTTGAAAGGCAAGACCGTCATTCCGGGCCTTCACGACGCCCATGTCCATATCCGGTACGGGGAACGAGAGCTTTATCCGCGCGTTCCGGACATCCGGGCTTCGATCGGCGAATGGGCGTCCGTCGAGCGCATGCAAAGCGTCATCAAGCGCTGCCTGGCGACCGGCGAGGGGATGAGGCCGGGCCCCGAGCCGCGCTGGCTGGTCCTGAGCGGCTGGATGTCGGACGTTTGGGACCCGCCCGTCTTCCGCAAGGAGCTGATCGATGCCGCGGCCCCGGACAATCCCGTCTACATCAGCCGCTACACGCACGGCAGCGGGGCGAACAGCAAGGCCCTCGAGCTGGCCGGGATCGACCGCGAAACGCCCGATCCGCCCGGCGGCCACATCAAGAAGGACGAGAACGGCGAACCCACGGGCGAGTTCGTGGAACGGGCGCCCTCGCGGCTGACGCGCCTCATCCCGCCCCTGCCTTCCCTGAGCGACTATGAGATCAGCCGCAACCTGGTCGAGGGGACCCAACTCGCCGTCGCCTCCGGCCTGACCACGATCCACGGGGCCAGCGTGACCGGCTACGACGAGATCCAACGGCGGATCAAGCTCTACGAAGTGGGCTTGCTCAGGATCAGGATCAACGAGATGGTCAGCGAAGACGCCGCCAAAAAGCTGGGCCGGCCGTTCAACTACCAAAACAAGTACGTCATCCGATCGGTCAAGACCCTCGCGGATGGAGCGCTGGGATCGAGGGGCGCGCATTTCCTCGAGGCCTACAGCGACTATCCGGGCTACCACGGGGAGCCCCGGCTCAGCGAGGACGAGATCGCCCGGTCGGCGACCGAGCTGCTCAAGATCGGCTTCAACATGAGGATCCACTGCATCGGTGACGCCGCCAACCGGACGGCCCTCAACGCCTATGAACGGGCCCTCAAGGCCACCGGGATCGAAGGGAAGGAGGCCCGGTTCGCGCTCGAGCACTGCCAGGTCCTGACCCCTGAGGACATCCCCAGGCTGGCCAAGCTTGGCGTCGTGGCCTCCATGCAGCCTCTTCACGCGACGGAGGACATGAATTTCGCCGAAGCCCGGATGGGCCCGGAACGCGTCAAGCGCGCCTATTTATGGAGGACGCTGCTCGATCTCGGCGTCGTCATCGCCACGGGCACCGACTATTCCGTGTCCCCCTTCAATCCCTTCTACACGCTGCACGCCGCGGTGACCCGTCAGGACCGGAGCGACAATCCGCCCGGCGGCTGGTTCCCCGAACAGGCCATGACCCGGGAGGAGGCCCTGCGCGCGGCGACCATGGGCGGCGCCTACGCCATGTTCGCCGAGGACATCCTGGGGTCCATCGAGATCGGGAAGCTGGCCGATTTCGTGGTCATTCCCGTCGATTACATGACCGTCCCGGCCGAGGACATCTGGAAGATCGAGCCGGACATGACGGTGATCGGGGGCGAGGTCGTCTACGCCAAAGCCGCGAAGACCCGGGACTAGGTCAGCCCTTCGCCGACGATGCGAGGCCACGCCGCTCCGGCATCATTCGCGCCCAGCGGCTCCGAGTATCACTCCGCCTCTGGTGGGTTCTTCATTCCGGTCATCTTCAGGATCTCGCGGAGCGCCGCCCGTACGGCACGTAGCTCTCCAAGATCACGAACTCCCTATTGGGCGCGACCGCCGAGATCTCCGTGCCTATCATGATTTCATGGTTGTTCCTTGGGGGAGGGTGCTGATAGTGAAAAAAGAGCTTGAGATCTCAGTCCTGGTCCTATTTTGGGTGTCCTCCTTAGCGGCCCAAGGAATTGTTAGCAATCCCTCAGAGCCAGTGGGGAAGAAGCCTAACCGAGCTCTAGAGCTTCATGAAGTCCTCCGGATAAAGGACACGGGTGACAAGTTCTATTTTAGCGGTAGTCCGGGAGGATTTGCATCGCTTGGGCTGGATGCCAATGGGCATGTTTTTGTCCAAAGCGGAAAGGATCAGATTCTAAAGTTCACCCCAGAAGGAAATTTCCTTAGGAACATCGTCCGCGGCGGCCAAGGGCCTGGAGAGGTATCTCAATATTTCAGTTTCCTGGTCGGTGATGAAGACGTGTTCATCATTGATTATGGCCAGGATAGAATCATCCGTATGACCACGGATGGTAAGCTCATCGCTCAGTGGAGACCTTCGAGTGCTTATAATGAATTTATTGGCATCCTGAAGGACGGATTGATATTCTCCCGGAGCAACTACCCGCCTCCTGAAGATAGGAAAGGGAAACTTATGGATGTGCCCAGCGAGGTTCTCCGTGTTTCGCTTAATGGCGCTGAAGAGACGCTAATTCATACATACCCGGTCCTTCGCTTCTTGGCCCAGGGTGCCGCAGCAGCCTGGGCGCCGTTTCACGCGGCTCTTTCAGACGACGGGAAATATCTCTTTGTCAACCATACGGCTGAATATGAGATTTCGATGCTTGACCTAAACACCGGGAAGACAGTCAGGACCTTTAAAAGGAAATATAAGCGAATAGAACACGTCCCCTATCGTGGTGAGGCTGAGTTCAAAAAGAAATATGGCTTCAAGAGGCCCTACGAGGCGGATATAAATGGACTCTATGTTTTTGGCGACCTGCTTTGGGTTAAAACTTCTACGGAAGACAAGGAAAAGGGGACTCTTTACGATGCGTATTCCTATGATGGGATCTATAGAGATGCGTTTGTATTGAAAAAGAACATGGTTTCTATTCAACGCGGTTACCTGCTATCATGGGAAACGGACGAGGAGGGGATTCACGCCGTTGTTGTCTATAAGCCCAAGTAGTGCGCCCTTCATTCACATTGTGGCATCTTTCGAATCGGCTTCAGGATCCTGCCGGGCTCGGGAAAGATCTCAACGGGGCCTCCCATTTTGGGCTCGAAACGGGAATAAC
>DSDX01000320.1 GCA_011048485.1 Candidatus Aminicenantota bacterium
GGTTCATGTCCTCGGCGTTGATCATGCCGTTGTGGAGGAGCTCGGCCTTGATGTAGGTCCGCCAGTGCTGCCAGTAGGTTCCGCCGGGCGCGTCGATCATGACCAGGGGGATGAGGTTGCTCTTGCCCGTCTGGATCATGGTCATGGCCTCGAAGCCCTCGTCCTGGGTGCCGAAGCCGCCCGGGAAGAGCGCGATCGCTGAGGCCTCCTTGAGGAACAGGATCTTGCGGGTGAAGAAGTACTTGAAGTTGATGAGCTTGGGATCGTCGGCGATGACGACGTTGGTCTTCTGCTCGTGGGGCAGGCGGATGGCCACGCCGAACGACCCGGCTCGCCCCGCCCCCTTCTGGGCGGCCCCCATGATGCCGTCGCCGGCACCCGTGATGATCATCCAACCGCCCTCCCGCATCCGGCCGGCGAACTCGACGGCCTGGACGAACTCGGGGTGGCCGGCGGGCGTGCGGGCCGAACCGAAGACCGAGATCTTGCGGAGGGCACGGTACGGGGTGAAAACCTTGAAGGCGTAGCGGAGCTCCTTGAAGGAGTTGGTCAGGAGCTTGAGGTCGCCGCGGTGAGTACCGTCGCGGGCCAGGCGCGTGATGGCCACCATGAGGTCGGCCAAGACGTCGTGGTCGGGGCATTCGGCCGCGAAGCGCTCGAGGAAGTCGCCGATCGCAGCGTCGCGGGCGGCGGGCCAATCGAAAGGCTTAGGGGGCGCGTTACCCGGGCCGGCAAGGCGGGCCGCGTCGGATGAGGGGGCAGAGGCCGGCGGCGCGACGCGGACGGCGGGATCGGCGGACCGGGAGGGCCCGGAGCGCCCCCCGTCGTGAGCCGAGGGCGCCTCGGCGGCGCTCGAGCCGGCCTTCACGTCCTTGGGATCGATCTTCTTGTTCACAGAATGCATAAGGTACTTTAGTCGGTGTTGAAGGAATAGATTCTACCACAACCTCCGAGCCTCCGTAATATGAGGGATGTGATGCCCTCGCCCCTGCTCTCGGGGGAGGGCGATCGCCCCGAGAAAGCCGTGTTCGAGCTTCGAAGCCTAGGCCATCGCATCGATCTCGGCGATCTTGCGGGCCAGGCGGACGGCGGAGATGGGGAAGGCGGTCTTGATCTCGGGGGCGAAGAGAGCCAGCTTGAACTCCTCGATCATCCAGCGCAACTCGTCGACCGCGGCGCGCTTCTCTTCGAAAATGGGGGACGTGATACTCTGTCCCCTATTTTGGCTGGCAGGAGCTGAGCGGGCGGCGGATGGCGTGGGATACGTCGGAGAGGGCGGTGTCCCCATTTTATTAGGCGCCCCCTGTTTCGGCCTTAGCGAGCGATCGAGACGCTCCCATTCGAACACATAAGGTTCGAGCCGGGCGGCCTTGGTCTTGTCCTTTTCGGGCGCTATCCGGGCCCGCTCGAGCCGGATCAATAACCCCTCGAGGTAGCGCGGGAGGCGGACCAGGCGGGGCACGGGATAGGCCACTAGGAAGTCCCGGGGCACGAGCCGGTCGAGGTCGGAGTCGATCGCGTCCACGTACTCGGGCCGGGTCTTTTCCTTGAGCCGGCCGATCTCGTCGAGGCTGCGGGACTTCGGGCTCCGCCGGGGCGCTCCCGTCACGACGGCCGAGGTCACTAAACCGCCCTTCCTTTCGGCCCCGCCGCCGCCCACGCTCCCCTGCCCCAAGGCGGCCCGCAGCCTGGCGTAGAGCTCGACGATCTTGACGGCCGTCTGGGTCAGGGCGTGACCCTTCTCAAAAAGCGTGCGCCCGACCTCGCTCTCATGGCCTTTGTATTCGGCCTCGGTCCTGATGTTGCGCTCGAAGACATCGCGCGCCAGGGCCTCCTCGATGGCCCTTTCGAGTGTTTCTCGGCCGCCGAAAAAGAGCGCCGCCCGGTCGAACTCCGCGGGGATCTTGTGATAGCGGCGGACGAAGGCCAGTTCCTTGGCGAACTTGCGCATCAGGAGGGCCCGGACGCCTTTTTTATGCGACGCCTCGGCCTCGGCCCGTCCCGGGAAGAGGCGGATTTCGATCGTCGGCTCAGAGATCAAGAGGGGGTCAAACCTACCTTTTGCAGCAAAAGGTAGGTTTGACCCCCTCTTCTCTTCGACCACGAGCGCCGGGTAGGCCGTGAGCGAGGTCCCGACCGCGATCTTCTCCGGCAGGTCGCCGAAGTCCCATGCGACGATGCCCGACCGCTCCCAGGCCTTCCGGGACTCCTGCCAAGCCGGCGACTCGACCTTGGACGGGGCCTGATCCGCGGCGCCGAGCTTCTTGCGCAGCAGCTCGACGTCGCGCCCCGCGTCGATGATCCGCCCGGACGATGGATCGACGACTTCGACGCGCAGGCGCAGATGCCTGGGGACATCGGCCAGCGCCCACTCCCGGGCCGGGATGTCGACTCCGAAGCGCCGCCTGACGAACTCGGCGACGGCCTTGGTCAAAGGCACCTCCTCCGGCGCCCTCGGCATCTCACGGGCGATCGTCTCGGCCTTTTCCGCGACCGGCACGAACATCTTGCGGTAGCGCTTGGGCAGGCCCTTGATCAGGGCCGCGATCTTTTCCCGGTATTGACCTTCGACGCCCCAATCGAGGCGCTCGGCCGGAATGGCGCTCAGGAGCTCGGGCGGCACGGTCAGGGTGACGCCATCCTCCTCCTCGCCCGGGGCGAACCTGTAGACGGCGCGGAACGGCCGGCCGGCGACCTCGACGCTGTCGGGGAAGGCGGCCACGGCGGCGTCATCCGGGCGATAATTGAGCAGGGCCTCCTCGTCGAGCCGAAGGAACGCGTCGTCGCCGCCCCCGTCCCGGACGTCCCGGAGCAGCTTGCGCAGGCTTCGAATGTCGCGGATGCCCGGGAGCTTCTCGGAGTAGAACTCGGCGATCTTCCCTTCGGCGACGAGGATGTCGCGCCGCCTCAGCTTCTCCTCCATGGCCTCGATCTTGCGCTGGAGGTCCAAGTTGTGGACGAGGAAGTGCGGCGGATCGTCGACCTCCCCCTCGACGAGCCCGTTCATGACGAAGATCTCGTGGGCCTCGGCCGGCGCGACGCGCCCATACGATATGCGCCGATCGCGCACGATCTCGAGCCCGAAGAGCGTCACACGCTCCTTGGCCGTGACCTCGCCGCGCCCGCGGTCCCAGGCGGCGTCGGAATAGGAGCGCTTGCAGAGGGGGCCGCCCAGCCGCTCGAGCCAGGCAGGATCGATGCGGGCCGCCGTCCGGGCGAAGAGGCGCGAGGTCCGCACGACCTCGGACGAGACGATCCAGGCCGCTCCCTTGGCGAACAGGACCGAGCCCGGCCAGAGCGTCAGCTCCCGGCTCTTGGCCCCGCTGTAGACGTTCCTCTCCTTGTGCACCGCGATGTTCGAGAGATAGCCGCTGAGGATGGACCGGTGGATGGCCCCGTAAAGCGCCGGCGACACGTCGGCATGCAGATGCGGGTCCTCCGCTCCCTCCGCGCGAGCCAAGAGAGGGTCAGATCTACTTTTTTTCGAAAAAAGTAGATCTGACCCTTTCTTTAGGCCGGCGGCGCCGCGGCTGCAGCGGCGTTCGCCCGATTCGAGATCCCTCAACGCGGACTCGATCTCCGCGTGAAGGTACGTCCACTCGCGCATCCGCGGGAACGACAGGAAATGCTCGTGGCAGAACCGCCGCTTCTGGACGAGCGAGCCGAGCTTCTCGAAGTCGCCGTGGTAGCGGTTCCAAATGTTGAGCAGGACAAGGAAATCCGAGTCGGGGTGCTTGAACGCGGCGTGCACGGCGTCGGCCTGCTGGGCCTTGTCGGGGGGCCGCTCCCGCGGGTCGCGGACGCTGAGCGCCGCCGCCAGCACGGCCACCTCGGGGACGCAGCGCTCCTCCCGCGCTTCGATCAGCATGCGCGACAGGCGCGGATCGAGCTGCATCCGGGCCATGGCCCGGCCCTTCTCGGTCAGCTCCCACCGTGTGACAGAGCCTGGGCTTCGTGGGCCCGAGGTTTCCTGGGCGGCCCGTAGATCGGGGAACGCGTATCGCGTCCCCGGCGTACCCGCCATCGCTCTTTCCGGCCCCGGCCCATTCCTTCTCGCGCCCGCCGATTCCGTACGCCTTGGACCTCCCGCCGCCTCTCGTCCTCCGGCAAGCTTTGTCTGGGCCGCAGGGAAATTGGGTAATTGGTATTGTGTCCCCCATTTTCCTTCCGCAGCCCGCCCGGCCTTCCTGATCGCCCCCAACTCGACGAGCGTGTCGTAGCCGTCGTGGACGGCCTTGGCCGCGGGCCGGTCGATGAACGGGAACTGGAGCGGGTCGCCCAGCCCGAGATCCGTCATCCTCAAAATGACCTCGGCCAGGTCGGAACGCAGGATCTCGGGCGAGGTGAACTCGTCGCGCGACTCGTACTCGACCTGGCTGTAGAGCCGGACGCACAGGCCGGCCTTGACGCGCCCGCACCGGCCCTTGCGCTGGTCGGCCGAGGCCCGCGAGACCGGCGATATCGGCAGGCTGTTGATGCGCGTCCCGGGCTGATAACGCGCGATCCGGGCCACGCCCGTGTCCACGAC
>DSDX01000325.1 GCA_011048485.1 Candidatus Aminicenantota bacterium
GAGGACGATCAGCCCGGCGTGCAGGAAGACCGACACGAGGACGGTCCGCTGGAAGGCCTTGGGCAGGGCCGCGCGCGAGGAGATCATCGTCTCTCGTCTTTGATCTCGATGGGTTCGGTGATGATGCCGAGGACTTCGACCCCGGCCTTCTTGGTGATGTCCATGATGCGGACGACGACCCCGTAGGGCAGGCTCTCGTCGGCCTGGAGATAGACGACCTTCTTCGGCCGGCTGTAAAAGTACTCGTTCAGGCGGCGCTCGAGGAGGTTGATGTTGATCGTCGAGTCGCCGATGTGGACGTACTCGTCCTTGGTGACGGTCAGGGTCAGGCCTTCCTCGGCCGGCTTGGTGTCGGTCTCGGCCTGGGGCAGGTTGATGCCGATTCCCGACTGCATCATCGGGGCCGTGACCATGAAGATGACGAGGACGACGAGCATGACGTCGATGAACGGCGTGACGTTGATCTCGGACATGTGCGTGCCGACCTGCCGGCGCCGCGAGAAGGACGAGCCCATGGAGGGCGGGCTAAGAGCCATGGAGCCTCTCCGCGATGCTCAGGAATTCGAGGGAGAAGTCCTCCATGTCGGCGCTGAGGTCCTTGATCCGGCCGAGGAAGTAGTTGTAGGCGATGACGGCCGGCACGGCGGCGAAGAGGCCGACGGCCGTGGCGATGAGGGCCTCGGCGATGCCCGGGGCCACGACCTGGAGGCTGGCCGAGCGCATGGCCCCGATGCGGATGAACGAGATCATGATCCCCCAGACCGTCCCGAACAGGCCGATGAACGGCGAGACGCTGCCGGTCGTGGCCAGGAAGAACATCATCTTCTCCAGGCGCGCGACCTCGGTGTTGGAGGCCTTGATGAGGGCCCGGTGGAGGCTCTCGGTCTTTTCGCCGGTCCAGCCGATCTCGCCCTTCGACTTGGCCTTGGACTGGTAGGCCAGCTCCTTGTTGCCGGCCAAGAAGATGATGGCGAGGGGGCTGGCCCGCAGTCTCTTGGCGGCGTCGCTGACCTCGGCCAGGCTCTTGCTCCGGCGGAAGGCCGCGAGGAACCGGTCGGACTGCTTGACGGCGGACTTGAGCGTCCTCGACTTGAAGAAGATGATGGCCCAGGAGAAGACGGAGAAGAAGACCAGCAGGAGGAGGATGAGCTGGACGACGATGTCGGCTTCTGCGATGATCTTTAAAAAGTTGATATTCATGATTATCCGAAAAAATTAGTAGCACACGGCCCGGGTTCTGTCAAACGCGGGAGGTCAGTGGACGCGCGGTGGGCTGGGCGTTTCGAGGCCCAGAAGGCCCCGCAGGATGGCCCGGGCGACCGTCTTGGCTTCGCGGCCGCTCTCGTTCGTGGCCCCGACGCACGAGGGGCAGCCGTCCCGGCAGGGGCAGGCTTCGAGCGTCTTCAGGGCGTGATCGAGGAGCTTCGATTCGAGGGCGAAGAGCGACGGGCTGAGGCCGATGCCGCCCGGGTAGTTGTCGTAGATGAAGATGTTGGGCTCGAAGTCCGGCTCCATGACGACCGGCATCTCGTCCTGGCCCTGGGCGGCCGCCCTGGCGGGGGCGAGCCGCGGCGGCAGGGACTCGCCCGAGGTGTTGTCGCCGATCGAGACGCCGACGTCGTGGAGGTCGCACATCATGAAGAGCGGCGAGACGTGATGGATGAGGTAGGCCAGGCCGAACAGGCCGTTGACCCGCTGTTCGGCCGGGAAGGGGATGGATTGCATGAGCGCCGACGGCACGGTCAGCCAGTAGGCCGTCGTGTGCATCTCTCGTTCTGCGGCAGCTGGAGGTCCCCGGCGCCGACGTTCTCCATGGTGTGGAACTTGATCTTCTTGAACCCGACGACCTGCGTGGCCACGTGGACCTCGCCGTGGGAGACGCGGCCCGTCCCGCCCTCCAGGCCCTTCTTGGCGAACAGGTCGAGGATGGTGATCTTGGTGTAGTCGATGGCGTCGGTGTAGTAGTCGATGTCCGTCTTCTTGACGTAGGCCTTGCGCTCCTCGAAGTCGAGCTTTTCGACGAAGTACTGCACGCCCTCGACGATGTAGATGGCCTTGGGATGGAGGGCCGTGAGGGCCGAGGTGAAGTCGACCTCGGCGATGACCCGGGCCTCCGCGGTGACGTCGACGACGACGAAGTTGTCCGACGAGACGCTGCGCAGGCTGATGGCGTCGGCCGGGTAGGCCTCCGAGGTGTAGAACCACTTGTCCTTGGAGTGGTGGAGGAGCTTGTCCTCCTCGAGGAACCGGAGGATCTCGCCGATCTCGGCCCGCCCGAACGTCTCGCCGTCCTCGAAGGGCAGCTCGAAGGCGGCGCACTCGACGTGGCTGACCAGGATCGAGAGGTTGTCCGGGTTGATGAGGGCCATCTCGGGCGACTTGGAGAAGAAGTACTCCGGGTTGTTGATGATGAACTGGTCGAGGGGCGAGCTCGTGGCCACCAGCACGGCCGCCGACAGGCCGGTCTTGCGCCCGGCCCGGCCGGCCCGCTGCCAGGTGCTGGCGATCGTGCCCGGGTAGCCGGCCAGGACGGCGACGTCGAGCGTGCCGATGTCGATGCCCAGCTCGAGGGCGTTGGTCGAAACGACGCCCAGGATCTCGCCCGTGCGCAGGCCCTTCTCGATCTCGCGCCGCTTCAACGGCAGATAGCCGCCGCGATAGCCGCGGACGAGCCCCTCCCTCTGGATGTTCGTCTCGATGTCCTCCTTGAGGTAGGTCAGGAGGACCTCGGTGATGAGACGGCTGCCGGCGAAGACGATCGTCTGGAGCCCGTTCTTGAGGAAGATCGAGGCGACGCGGCGGGACTCGTTGACGTAGGAGCGGCGGATGCCCAGGGCGGCGTTGACGACGGGCGGCGTGTAGAAGACGAAATACTTGCCGCCCCGCGGCGCCCCGTTATCGTCGACCAGCGCGACGGGCGCCTCGATCATCTTCTCGGCCATCTCGGCCGGGTTGGCGATGGTCGCCGTGCAGAGGACGAACTGGGGGTCGGCGCCGTAGAAGCGGGCGATGCGCCGGAGGCGGCGCAGGACGTTGGCCAGGTGGCTGCCGAAGATGCCGCGGTAGTTGTGGAGCTCGTCGATGACGATGTACTTGAGGTTCTCGAACAGCTTGATCCACTTGGTGTGGTGCGGCAGGATGCCGGCGTGGAGCATGTCGGGGTTGGTCAGGACGATGTGGCCGCGGGCCCGGATGGCCTTGCGGGCGTCCTGGGGCGTGTCGCCGTCGTAGGTGAAGACCCGGATCTCCTCGGGCAGGCGGGCGTTGACGTCGTCGAGCTCGGCCTGCTGGTCCTGGGACAGGGCCTTGGTCGGGAAGAGGTACATGGCCCGCGTCGAGGGGTCCTTGAGGATGGCGTCGAGAACGGGGAGGTTGTAGCAGAGGGTCTTGCCCGAGGCCGTCGGGGTGACGACGACGATGTTCTTGCCCTCCCTGAGCGCCTCCCAGCTCGAACGCTGGTGGGAGAAGAGACGGCTGAAGCCCTTGGCCACGAGGGCCTCGCGCAGGGCCGGGTGGACGCCGTCGGGGTAGTCGCGGAAGGATCCCTCCCGGGCCGGCACGTGCTTGATGGCCCGGATGGAGTCGCTCTTGTAGCCGATGTCCTTCAGGATCTCGAGGGAGCGCAGGATCTTCTCTTCGTTGGCCATGGGCGACATCATCCTAGCGAAATCCCTGGAGGGGGTCAAACCCCCGAATCGGCGTTCCGGAAGGGGTCAAGCCCCGAAGCGGCTTTCCGGAGGGGGTCAAGTCTACCTTTTACACTTTTCGGGCCCGTCGGGTGTAAAAGGTAGACTTGACCCCTTCTTAATCTTACGCCGCTTCGGGCTTTGAGCCCGTTTTTATTTATCAGGCAGGAAGTTCTCCAGCACCCAGAGCTCGGAGTCCGTGGAGGCGCCGCCGCGGCCGACGAAGACGAGCCGTCGTCCGTCGGGATGGACGGAAATGGCGAAGATGCCCGATCTCCTCCGGAGGCCCATCTTTTCGGGTTCGCCGCCCTCGACCGGGACCCGCCACAGCTCCCATTGTCGCAGATCGGACGGATCGGGCGCGCCGAAAAGGATGAACCGGCCATCCGGGGACCAGGTGTGGTTGATGGTCGGCGTGCCCGGCTTCGTTTCCCCGAAGCTCCAGATCTCCCTCGCTTCACCGCCCGAGGCCGGCATGACCGACAGGGACCTCGTCGCGCCCCAGCCGGCGTTGTTGAACGACAACCAGCGCCCGTCAGGCGAGAGCGCGATACTGAGCCGTCTTTCGGCCGGCGATCGGTACAGCCGTCGTTCCCGCCCGGATCCGACGTCCAGGGCGATGATCTCGGCGGATCCCTCCTTGACGTTCGCACGCCCGAAATAGTGTGTTCCGCCGGGACCGTAGGCGGCTCCCGTGAGCATCTCATCCGGGCCGTTGCGGAGGATGCAGGCGATCTCGCCCGTCCGCAGGTCGAGACGGTAGGCGCTTGTTGGCGAAATCCCGCCAAACCCGGCGAACGTAATATACCGGCCGTCGGGGGACCAACGGGGCCCGCCGACC
>DSDX01000140.1 GCA_011048485.1 Candidatus Aminicenantota bacterium
CTCCCCGAGGGATTCGACGAACATCCTGAGGCGCGTTATCCCCTCGTCGTCAATCACGGGCATTTCCCCTACACCTTCGGCGGTTTTCGCGAGGAGCCGCCCGATCCGGATCTCGAGCCCGACTACAGCTCGCGCTTCAGGCTCGAGGGCTATAACCGCATCCAGCAGGAGTACGCCCATGCCTTCTACAAGGAGTGGACGGGCCCCAGCTTCCCCCGGGCCATCGTCATGGAGATCCAGCACGCCAATCCCTATTACGACGACTCCTACGCCGTGAACTCGGCCAACCTCGGCCCCTACGGCGACGCCATCGTCAAGGAGCTCATCCCCTACATCGAGAAGAAGTACCGCGGCCTCGGCCAGGGCTGGGCCCGCTTCATGTACGGCGGCTCGACCGGCGGCTGGGAGGCCCTAGCCGCCCAAGTTTTCTATCCCGACGACTTCAACGGCTGCTTCGCCTGCTGCCCAGACCCGATCGATTTCCGGGCCTATACGCTGGTCAATATCTATGAGCACCGGAACGCCTATTTCCTCGACAGCCCCTGGAAAAGGACCCCCCGCCCGGGCATGAGGAACTGGCTTGGCGAGGTCAGCTGCACGCTGGAGGAAACCAACCACCGCGAGCTCGCGCTCGGGACGCGTTCCCGTTCGGGCGACCAGTGGGACATCTGGCAGGCCGTGTACGGGCCCGTCGGCCCGGACGGCTACCCCAAGCTGATCTGGGACAAGCTGACCGGCGAGATCGACCGCGAAGTGGCCGCCTACTGGCGGGAGAACTACGACCTCGTCCACATCATGCGCCGCGATTGGAAGACCCTAGGGCCCAAGCTCAAAGGCAAGATCAACATCTACGTCGGCGACATGGACAACTACTACCTGAACAACGCCGTCTACCTGGCCGAGGAGTTCCTCGAGCGCACCACGGACCCCTACTACGAGGGCGACATAGATTACGGCGACCGGGCCGAGCACTGCTGGAACGGCGACCATGAGCGGCCCAACGCTATTTCGCGCCTCCGCTATCACCAGATGTTCCTGCCGCGGATCGTCGAGCGCATTCTGAAAACGGCGCCGGCGGGCGCGGACCTCACGAGCTGGCGGTACTAGCCCGCGTCCGGGCGAAAGCCAGGCGGGAGACCGACACCGGGAAGAAATCCGGGTCGATCTCGTCTATAATAGCGAGGATGAGTTCGACTTTTTTTTTATTGGCCCTGAAGCATAACCACCGAAGACGTCCTTTCCCCCGGCCGGCGCTCGCGGCAGCCGCCGTCCTTCTCGTTCTCCTCGCCCCCTTGGCCGCCCAAGAGCCCGTCAAGCGCCTTGACGTGAGCTGCCTCACGGTCCCTCCGCCCAAGATCGACGGCCACATCGACGACGACGTCTGGAAGGCCATCGAACCCGTCTCCGGCTTCTATCAATACGATCCCGTCAACGGCGTCCCGGCCTCCGAGGAGACCTTCGTCTGGGCCGCCTACGACCAGGACTACCTCTATTTCGCCTTCCTGATGAAGGACTCCCAGCCGGACAAGATCTGGGCCGAGCTGACGCCGCGCAACGAGTGGGACGACAACGACTCCATCGAGCTCATCCTCGACGCCTACAACGACAAGCGCACCAGCATTACCTTCGCCGTCAATCCCAGGGGGGTCCAGAAGAACTCCGTCG
The DNA here is from genome assembly GCA_011048485.1 of Candidatus Aminicenantota bacterium. GTDB lineage: Bacteria > Acidobacteriota > Aminicenantia > Aminicenantales > Saccharicenantaceae > RBG-16-66-30. Next base: position 1,666 of record DSDX01000140.1, read on the forward strand.
AGACGATCTGGAAGTCCGGGGCGGTCATGCGCCCCGACGGCTGGAGCGCCGAGATGTCCATCCCCTTCAAGTCGCTTCGCTTCTCGGCCAATAAGCTCGATGTCTGGGGCGTCAACTTCGAACGCTACATCTATCGCCTCAAGGAGACGGATTTCTGGACCGATGTCGACCGCGACCTCCCCCGGCTCCAACAGTCCGGGGAGCTCTGCGGCCTGACCGGCCTCCGGCCCGGCTACAACCTCGAGTTCTTCCCCTACGCCGGCATCCGGACTTCGAAACAAGAGGGCGAGACCGATACCAAGGCCGCCGCCGGCCTCGACGTCAAGTGGGGCATCAAACCCAACCTCTATCTCGACGTGACGGCCAGCCCCGACTTCAGCGAGGTCGAGTCGGACCCCTTCATCCCACAGTTGTCGCCCTACGAGAACTATCTCGACGAGCATCGCCCCTTCTTCACCGAGGGCAGCCGCTATTTCAACCTCTCCGGCGGGGGGGGATACGGGGGCCCCGATGTCAGTCTCTTCTACTCCCGGCGCATCCGCAATCCCCGGTTCGCGGCTAAGGTCTCCGGCAAGACAGGAGGCTTTGGTTTCGGCATCCTCGGTGCGATCAATAAGGTGGGGGTCGACGAGGGCGAGGACCCGCGTGATTCTCATTTCGGCATCATCCGCGTCCAGAAGGACATCCTCAAGAACTCCCAGGTCGGCGTCTATTACGCGGGAGTCAAGGATGGCGAGGCCGTCAACCAGAACGTCGCCCTCGACTTCAGCTTCAACTTCAGCGATTTCTATTACATCCAAGGCATGGCCGCCCGGACCTTCAACGACGGCGCAGCCGGCGCCCGCAACGGCGTCTACAGCCTCGAGTTCGAGCGCGAGCCCGACGCCGGCCTGCAGCTCCAAGCCAGCTTCCAGCGGGTCGAGGACGAGGTCGACATCAGCACGGGCTACATCGACCAGATCGACTACCAGTCCTTCAATCTCACGGCCGGGCACGCCTGGCGCTACGACGAGGGCCTGTTCAAGCGGCTGAGCTTCGATATCGATGGAGATCTCCGCCAGGATACCTACGGCAACGCCACGGGCCAGAGCGTCAGGGCGATGTTCTTCTCGGACTTCTTCAATCTCATCGAAGTCCACGGCGGCTTCGACCTCGGACGCAGCAAGTACCAGGTCCGCGACGAGGACGGTGCGCTGGTCTGGACCCCTGATTACATCAAGACTTATGGCTTCGATCTCGACTTCGACTGGGAGCGGGGCGGTTTTCTCAAGGAGGTCAGCCTCGAGGGCGGCTGGGACAAGCGCGGCGTCTACGCCGACACCGATGGGTTCACCACCGTCGTCCCCGGGTCCCAAACGAGCGTCGAGGGCCAGATCGTGCTGCGGCCCTGGAGCAACTTCGAATGGTCATTCGAAGGCGATTGGATCCGCCAGACGGTCGAGGGCTCGGGCGACGTGCCATACAACGCCCTGACTTACGAGACGGCCCTCCACTACCAGATCACCCGGAGCCTCTTCCTCAACACCCGCCTCCTCGGCGAGACCGAGGAGAACCAGTACAGCTTCGATTTCCTCATCGGGTACTACTTCGGGGCCGGCAACGTCGTCCAACTCGCTTTCAAGAAGAGCGAGCGCAACGACATCCTCGGGCAGATCGGCGGCTACTCCGTCACCCTCAAGGTCTCCTACCTGCTTCGCATCTGAGCCTCCCCTCGGCCGGTGAGAGGCCCGGTCCGATTATCACCCCTCTTTCCATTCCAAGGGGGGATGGCACGTCCCGCCCGGCCGGGCTACCCTCCTCGCGAGGAGACCATGCGCATTCTGGCCCGTTCGGTCCGGTCCCTGCTCGGTGCGCCGGAGACCGAATCCCCCGCACCCGACCCGTTCGCCGGCCTGGCCGCCCGGACGCTCGGCCTGAGGACCGAGTCCGGCGCGTCCCGCGGCGGCGCCGGCGGGGCCGATACCGCCTGGCTCGAATTGACGCCTCGGACCGAAGAGGCCGACAGGGCTGAGCTCACCGCGGACCGCCTCAAACTGCTCTTCGACTATGCCCCCTATGCCGTGTATCTCGTCGACCTCAAGGGCAGCTTTATCGACGGCAACAGGGAAGCCGAAAGGATGATCGGCTACCGCAAAGGCGAGCTCATCGGCAAGAACTTTCTGCGGGCCCGTCTCCTGACGAAGGACCAGCTGCCCAGGGCGGCGGGCCTCCTGGCCCAGAACATCCTGGGACGGCCGACGGGTCCGGACGAGTTCGTCCTGACGGGCAAGGACGGCCAGCAGGTCACGGTCGAGATCCGAACGTTCCCTCTCAGGGTCGAGGGCCAGACGCTCATCCTGGGCATCGCCAACGACATCTCCGGCCGCAAAAAGAGCGAGGAGGAGGTCACGGCCTGGGAGAAGAGGTTCGAGCTGATCATCGAGGCCTCCGGGCAGATCGTCTACGACTACGATCTCGACACCGGCCGGATCGACTGGAGCGGCAACCTCTCCAAGGTCCTCGGCTACGTCCTCGAGGACATGGGCGGCATCGACGAGTGGGCCGAAAGGATCCATCCCGATGACCGGGCCGAGGCCCTCCGTCTGCTCGACGAGGCCGAGAAGGCCCGCGAGACCTACGAGGTCGATTACCGCTTCCGGAACAGCCTCGGGGCCTACCGCTGGCTCCATGACCGCGGCTTTTTCCTGATCGACGAGAAGCGGGGGAGCCGGCGGATGGTCGGCATGATGCAGGACATCACCGACCGGAAGCAGGCCGAGCTCCTCCAGAACGCGGTCTACCGGATCGCCCAGGCCGCCGACAAGTCGCCGAGTTTGGACGACCTCTACAAGTC
>DSDX01000142.1 GCA_011048485.1 Candidatus Aminicenantota bacterium
GTATAATCCTTTTCCTTGCTATTTGGCCGATTTGTGCTAAGATAAACTTTACTTTTTCGGGGAGGGCGGCAGTGGCCCTTCTCCCCGCCGCAGGCGATCGACATCCATGTCCTACGAGATATTCGCGCGGAAATACAGGCCTTGGAAGTTCGAAGAGGTCGTCGGACAGCTGTCCGTCGTCAAGACGATCCAGAACGCCATCGCCACGGGCCGCATCGCCCAGGCCTACCTGTTCTCCGGCGTCCGGGGGACGGGCAAGACGACCGTGGCCCGGATCCTGGCCAAGGCCTTGAACTGCGCCGACGGCCCGACGCCGAATCCCTGCCCCGACCGGGACAACCCCTGCCCCTTCTGCAAGTCCATCCACGAGGCCAGCGCCATCGACGTCCTCGAGATCGACGGCGCCTCCAACCGACTGGTCGATGATATCGAGCCCATCCGGGAGATGGTCAAGTACAAGCCCGTCTACACCCGGACCAAGGTCCTCATCATCGACGAGGTCCACATGCTTTCGGGGCACGCGTTCAACGCGCTGCTCAAGACGCTCGAGGAGCCGCCGCTCAACACCGTCTTCATCTTCGCGACCACGGAATTCGCCAAGGTCCCGGCGACCATCGTGTCGCGCTGCCAGCACTTCGAGTTCCGCAAGATCTCCCGGAAGGACATCATCAACCACCTCATGGAGATTGCCAAGAAGGAAGCGATCACCATCACGCCGGCGGGCCTGGCCCTCATCGCGGAGGCCGCCGACGGGAGCATGCGCGACGCCCAAAGCCTCCTGGACCAAGCCGTGGCCTTCAGCGGGGAGAACATCGGCGACGACGATCTCAAGACGATCCTCGGGACGATCGGAGGGGACGTCCTCCTGCGCTTCTCGTCGGCCGTCCTCGACGAGAAGCCGGCGGAGATCTTTCCGCTCATCGAAAGCGTCGTCTCGGCCGGCTACGATCTGCGTTTCGTCTTCGGCAAGCTCATCGAGCATTTCCGGGCCCTGCTCCTCGTCCGGTCGGTCGAGAAGCCGGAGGACCTCCTCGCCGTCGGCCAAGAAGACCTTGAAACGCTGCGGGCCGAGGCGGCCAAGGCGAGCCCCGAGGATCTCCTGCGCTATCTGCTGGCCCTCCAGCAGGCCGAGCCGGGCCTGAAGTTCTCGGCCCAGCCGCGGATCTATTGCGAGGCCTTCCTCGTCAAGCTCTGCCACTTCCGCAAGATCGTCCCTCTCGGGGACCTTATCAAAGAGGTCGAGTCCCTCGAGGCCGCGCCCCGCGCGACCCCGGCCGGCCCCTCAGGGACGCGGGTCAAGGCCGCTCCGCCCCAAAGCGACGGGCCGCCGGGGCCCGCCCCGGCCGAAGGGCCGCGACCGGCCTCCCCGCCGGCCCCGCCCAAGCCGGCGGCCCCGGCCCCGAAGGACATTTTCGCCCGCGTGCTCGAGAAGCTGGCCGTCGACCGGGCGCCCCTGGCGGCGCTCCTGGGCCAATACTCCACCGTCAGGATCAAGGACAACCTGCTCGAGGTGTTCTTCGGGAGCGGCCGGGGCTTTTTCGTCACCAGCATCCAGGCCAAGGACCTCCGCGCCGTCGAACGGGCCGCGACCGATGTCCTGGGCCGTGAGATCAAGGTCCGGTTCGCCGAGGAGAATCCCGCCAACGGCGGACCGATCCGGCCCGGCCGGGAACTCGAGTCGGCCATGAAGGATCCCGCCGTCCAATTCTTCATGGACACGTTCAAGGCCCAAGTCCTGTCGGCCGATCCCGTCCCCCCCGGCCGCGACCAGGCGCCCCAAGGCCGCGGACCGAGGGAGAAGGACACATGAAGAACGTCATGGACCTCCAAAAGATGCTCCGGTCGGCCAAGGAGATGCAGGACCGGCTCCAGAAGGAGCTGGCCGCCCTGCGCCTCGAGGGATCGAGCGGAGGCGGCATGGTCTCCGTCGTCCTCGACGGCCACAAGGCCCTCAAGTCCATCCGCGTCGAACCCGAGGTCGTGAACCGCGACGAGGTCGAGATGCTTCAGGACCTCATCGTCGCCGCTTTCAATGACGCCGCGGCCAAGGTCGACGAGGCCCTGGCCGAGAAGCTCGGAGGCCTCGGGGCGGGCCTGAAGATCCCGGGGCTCGGCTGATGTTCGAATACGCGGAGCCGCTCCACGCCCTCATCGAGGAGCTGCGCCGCATCCCCGGCATCGGGGCCAAGACGGCCCAGCGCATGGCCTTCTATTTCCTGGGCCTGCCGACCGAAGACGTCGACCGCCTGGCCCAGGCCATCCGGGAGGCCAAGCGCAAGATCTTCTATTGCGGGCGCTGCAACAACATCACCCATGTCGATCCCTGCTTGATCTGCTCGGACCCGCACCGCTCCGACGAGGCCCTGTGCGTCGTCGAGGAGCCGTTCAACATCTCCTCGATCGAGCGGACGGGCGCCTTCGGCGGCCGCTATCACGTGCTCCTCGGCGCCCTCTCGCCGCTCAAGGGCCGGGGGCCGGACGAGCTGCGGCTGGGCAAGCTCGTCAAGCGGATCGAGGAGGGGGCGTTCAAGGAGATCATCATCGCCACGAACCCGACGGTGGAAGGGGAGGCCACGGCCCTGCTCCTCCATCGCGCGCTCAAGGACTTCGGCATCCGAATGACCCGGCTGGCCATGGGGCTGCCCGTGGGCTCCGACCTCGATTTCGCCGACCAAGTGACGATCAAGAAGGCCCTCGAGGGCCGGACGGATCTGAGGGAATAGACCGAAACGTCGCCGTCGACGTTCGCACATAACACCCGCGTAAGGAGTTTCCATGGACGCTAAAAAGAATATGCAGACCATCGACGGGAACACGGCGGCGACCCACGTCGCCTACGCCTATTCCGAGGTGGCGGCCATCTACCCCATCACGCCGTCCTCGACGATGGGCGAGCTGGCCGACGAGTGGTCGGCCCACGGCCGCAAGAACATCTTCGGCCAGACGGTCGACGTCGTCGAGATGCAGTCGGAGGGGGGGGCCTCGGGCGCCGTCCACGGCTCCCTCACGGCCGGGGCGCTGACCACGACCTTCACGGCCTCCCAGGGGCTGATGCTGATGCTCCCCAACATGCACAAGATCGCCGGCGAGATGCTGCCGACCCTGTTCCTCGTCTCGGCCCGCTCCCTGGCCTGCCAGGCGCTATCGATCTTCGGCGACCACAGCGATGTCATGGCCGCCCGCAACACCGGGTTCGGCCTGACCTGCGGCGGATCGGTCCAGGAGGCCCAGGACCTGGCCATCGTGGCCTACCTCTCGAGCCTGAGGACCCGGATCCCGTTCCTTCATTTCTTCGACGGCTTCCGGACCTCCAACGTCGTCGAGAAGATCGACCTCGTCTCCTACGAAACGCTGAAGGACCTGTTCGAGCCCCAGTATCTCGAGGTCTTCAGGCGCAACGCCCTCAATCCCGAACGGCCGATGCAGAAGGTCGGCCAGCAGAACCCCGACGTCTACTTCCAAGGCCGCGAGACCGTCAACGCGTATTACGCCGAGTGTCCGGGCCTGGTGCAGCACTACATGGACAAGGTGGCCGGCGCCATCGGCCGCTCCTATCACCTGTTCGACTACTTCGGCGCCCCCGACGCCGACAAGGTCATCGTCATGATGGGCTCGGGCGCGGAGACCGCCGAGGAGACGATCAACCATCTCAACGCCCGCGGTTCCAAGCTGGGCCTGATCAAGGTCCGCCTGTACCGGCCCTTCGACGCCGCCGCCCTGGCCGCGGCCCTGCCGGCGTCGGCCCGGAAGGTGGCCGTGCTCGACCGGACCAAGGAGCCCGGTTCGATCGGCGAGCCGCTCTATCTCGACGTCGCCGTGGCCCTGGCCGGACGCCCGGTCAAGATCATCGGGGGCCGCTACGGCCTGTCCTCCAAGGACTTCACTCCGGCCCAGGTCAAGGCCGTCTACGACCATCTCGACGGCCCGGCGACGCACGGGTTCACCGTCGGCATCACCGACGACGTCACCCACACCTCGATCCCGGTCGGCCCCGTCCTCGAGACCGAGCCCCCCGGAACGGTCCGCTGCAAGTTCTTCGGCTACGGCTCGGACGGCACCGTCGGGGCCAACAAGAACTCGATCAAGATCATCGCCGACCACACGGACATGTACGGACAGGGCTACTTCCAGTACGACTCCAAGAAGTCGGGCGGCGTCACCATCTCGCACCTTCGCTTCGGCAAGCAGCCCATCCAGTCCCAATACTTCCTCAACACCGTCGACTTCGTCGCGCTCCACAAGCCGTCCTACATCGGACGCCTCGACATCCTCGAGGGCATCCGGGGCGGCGGGACGTTCCTCATCAATTGCGACTGGCCGGCCGCCGAGGTCTTCGAGAACCTGACCGAGGACATGCAGCGGACGATCATCGACAAGAAGATCAAGGTCTACAATATCGACGCCCTGAAGATCGCCCAGGAGCTGGGTCTGGGCGGCCGGATCAACACCCTGATGCAGGCCTGCTTCTTCAAGATCGCCGGCATCCTTCCGGAAC
>DSDX01000138.1 GCA_011048485.1 Candidatus Aminicenantota bacterium
AGCGCGCATACCGCCGCAGCGTCGATCCCGACGGAGCTCCGGACGGTTCGGCGTCGGCCCCCTCCATGGGCAGGACGGCCAGGCGGTTCGGGACCTCGCGGCCCCCGAGCGCGGCCCTTTCGAGCAGAACGGAAACGCCGTCCCGATAGGGGATGTCGAGACCGAGGCGGGCGGCCTCACGGGCGAGGGCCTCGGCCGTGGGGAGCCGGAACCTGGCGTGCGGGGCCATCGTCCGTCACTCCCCACCGGCGGCGACGCGCCGGACGGACCGGATGTCCCGCTTGACCCGCGCTTCGCAGACCGAGGCCCAGCGCTCGCGGGGCAGAACGGACAGCTTTCCGGCGTCCATGAGGGCCCGCGTCCTCACGCTCAGGCGCAGCAGGCTGACGAGCTCCGGGACGGTGAGGTCGGGGAAGCGGGCCAGGAACTCCGGGTCGTTCGTCGGGATGGGGAAATCGCCGCCGTGGTCCTCGACGGTCAGGGTGATCCGGGGGTGGGCGGCGGCCAGGGCTTCGACGATGGCCGTGAGGTCGATCACGCCCTTGCCCGCCTCCGCCGTGAACGAGACGAAGCCGTCCGCCGTGAGCGCCAGGCCGCCGTCCTTGATGTGCGTCGTCACGATCCAGGGCAGGAGCCTTCGCGTCGCCAGGACCGGGTCCTCGAGCATGGTCAGGAGGTTCATGGTGTCGAGGCAGATGCCCAGGTATTCGCCGGGCGCGGCCCCGCACATGTCGAACAGGCGCAGGAGCTCGAACGACGTGAACTCGAAGTGGGTCTCGATGGCCAGGATCACGCCATGGTCCCGGAACATCGGCTTCTGTTCGCGCAGGGCCGCGGCCATGAGCTCGAGGTAATCCTCCGTCGACGGGGCGTCCGCCTTCCAGCGCATCAGCCCGCCCGAGCACGACCGGACGGAGGCCGAGCCCAGTTGAAAGGCCTGCTCGGCGGCCCTGCGGTTCCCGGCGAAGATGTCCTTGGGCCGGCCGGTTGCGAGATCGAGGGGGATGTGCTCCCCGCCGCCCCATTCGACATAAAGGTCGTTCTCGCGGGCGAAGCCGCGAAGGTCCTGGAGAAAGGTCCTGTCGAGGGCGGTGCCCGGCGGGACGTTGATCTCGGAGAACTGGACGCCTTCGGCCCCGTTCAGGACCGCCCATTCGAGCGCCTCGAAAGGCGAGAGGTCGAGGGGCTTGAGACTGTAACTGTCGACTCCGACCTTGAGCTTGCGCATGGCTCTGCCCGGCGGCCCCATTCTAACAGGTTTCGAGGCCGCTTGAACAGGGAGGAGCCTTGAAAACGCGGAGTCCTTAGGCTATCCTAGCGTCCTTATGAAAAGGACGCTCATGACCCTCGCCCTCCTCTCGGGAATGGCTCCGGCCCTCGCGCGGGCCCAATCCTCCGTCGTCAGCCAGATCGCCGGGGGGGCGGCCGCGACGGAGAGGTTCCATTTCAGCCTGACCTTCGGCCTGGACGTCTCTTATCTGGCGGGAGCGACGGACGTCGAGCGCAGCGGGGGCTTCGGCGTCGGGATCGCGGCGACGATCGGCCTGACCGACAGGCTGTCCATCGTGCCCGAGCTCTCGCCGCTGTCGCGCAAGGGCGTGGCCACGATCCCCTTCGTCGCGACCGGGGACCCGGCCCTCGACGCCTCTTTCGCGGACCCGGACGCGTCGGCCCTGGCGCTATCGTATGTCGACGTCCCCGTCCTGGTGAAATACAGGCTGGGCCGGTTCCACCTCGGGGCCGGTCCCTACCTTGGTTTCCTCACCTCGGCGTCCGAGAGGTTCCGGGTCGAGACCGGGGCGGGAGAGGTCCTGCGCTACAGGCGCGATGTCACCGAGGGCTACGCGAAGACGGACTACGGGCTCGCCTTCGAGGCCTCGTGGACGATCACCAAGCCGCGGCGGGGGATGGGGCTCATTATGCACGTTCGCTACGAAGCGGGACTCGCCGATGTCGTCCGGGGGTCCGGAGGGCCGCTCAGGAACTCCGTCATCCGGGCCTACGTGAGCTTCCCCTTCGTCCGTTGAGAGCGGTCGCTGGCGGCCGCCCACATCGCCTGAGGAGAATCGAGATGCTCAAAGAGATGCAGGACGCGCTGATCGCGGGGAAGAAGCCCGAGGTCGAGTCCTTGGTCGAACAGGCCCTGGACGCCGGTACGCCGGCGGGAACGATCCTCAACGAGGGGCTCATCCCCGGGATGGCGCGCCTCGGCGTCCAGTTCAAGAATAACGAGGTCTTTATCCCCGAGGTCCTCGTGGCCGCCCGGGCCATGAACGCCGGCCTGGCCAAGCTCGAGCCCCATCTGGCCAAGGCGGGGGTCAAGCCCCGGGGCGTCGTCGTCATCGGGACGGTCAAGGGCGACCTCCACGACATCGGCAAGAACCTCGTCGCCATGATGCTCCGCGGCAACGGCTACAAGATCGTCGATCTCGGTGTCGACGTGGCGCCGGAGAGATACGTCGAGGCCGCCCGGGCCAACGGCGCTGGCGTGATCGCCCTGTCGGCCCTGCTGACGACGACCATGGTCCAGATGAGGGCCGTGGTCGAGGCCGTCGAGAAGGCCGGCCTGGGCGTCCCGGTCGTCATCGGCGGGGCTCCCGTCACCCGCGAGTACGCCGGCCAGATCCGGGCCCAAGGCTACGCGCCCGACGCGGCCTCGGCCGTCGAGGAGATCGGGCGCATCGTCGCCGTTTGATGACCTCGCGTGAGCTCGTTGTCGCGAGCCTCGAGCTCAGGGCGCCCTCGAGGGCGCCGCGCCAGCTCTGGACCCTCCCCTGGGCGGAGAGGGTTTGGCCGGCCGAGCTCGCGGCGATCAGGCGTAGCTACCCCGACGATATCGTCACCTGCCCGGCCTTCCTGCGTCAGCCGCTGAGGACGAGCGGGCAAGAATACGAGCCGGGCCTGTTCGTCGACGAGTGGGGCTGCCGCTTCGAGAACCGGCAGGCCGGCATCATCGGCCAGGTCAAGGACCCCCTGATCAAGGAGTGGGCGGACCTCGACGCCATCCGGGTGCCACGGGAGCGGCTGAGCGTCGATCTGGGGCGGGTCGACGACTTCTGTGGGCGGTCGCGCGAGTTCGTCCTGGCCAAGACCTGGGCCCGGCCCTTCGAGCTGCTCCAGTTCATCCGCGGCTCCGAGAACCTCTACGTCGACCTGGTCGAGAGGCCCGAAGGGCTGTTCCTCCTCATCGAGACGATCCACGCGTTCTTCAAGGAGGAGATGGAGCTCTGGGCCTCGACCGAGGTCGATGCCCTTGTCTTCGCCGACGACTGGGGCGGCCAGGGCACGCTCCTCGTGGCTCCGGACCTGTGGCGCGAGATCTTCAAGCCCCTTTATCGGGACTACATCGAGATCGCGCACCGTCACGGCAAGTACGCCTTCATGCACTCGGACGGGCACATCGCCGCCATCCTGCCGGACCTCGTCGAGATCGGGCTGGACGCCCTCAACGCCCAGCTCTTCGCGATGGACATCGAGGCGATCGGCGAGCGGTTCGCGGGCCGGCTGACGTTCTGGGGCGAAGTCGACCGGCAGTGGCTCCTGCCGTACGGCACGCCGAGCGAGATCGCGGCGGCCGTGCGCAGGGTCTGGCGGGCCCTCTGGCGGGCGGGCGGGGCGGTCGCCCAGTGCGAGTTCGGTATCGGCGCGCGGCCGGAGAACGTGGCCGCCGTGTTCGGGGCCTGGGACGACTTGACCCGGGGGGGATTGTGATATAATTCATGTGATGCGCATCGAGCATGGGGCCCGCAGGGTCCCGAGGAGGTCGTCATGACGATTCGGAGAACCGCACTGGGTATGACAGCGGCCGCGTTGGTCGTCCTCGCGATCCCCGCCGCCGCGGCCGACGAGGTCGTCGAGAGCATGTGGGCCGCCACGCCCGTGACCATCGACGCCGGGCCCCAGGAATGGGACCAATCGACCCCGATCATCGACAGCGGGTCGAAGGTCGAATACGCCCTCAGGAACGACGGCCGGAACCTCTACATCATCATGGTCTTCAGGAACCCCGAGCGCGGGGTGAGGGCCAGCGTCTATCCCAAGTCGACCCTCGACTACACGGGCATGAAGATCTACTTCACGACCGGGACCAAGAAGAGCAAGGACTACGGCGTGCTGTTCCAGAAGAAGCAGTACACGCCCGACGCCCTCATCGCCAGCATGGAGAAGCAAGGGCGAGTCTTGACGGACGCCCAGAAAGATGAGATCCGCAAGAAGGAGACCCACATCGTCTTCTCCGAGGAACTCATCAAGCCTAAGAAGGCCGAGGCCGAGCCCCTCGTCGACGCCGATCCGCCGGCTTTCCGGACCGTCGACAGCCCGGCGCTGACGGTCGGCGAGTTCCGGATCCCGCTGGCCCTGATCGGGGTCCAACCCGGCCAGGATGTCAAGCTGGGATTCGATTGGGGCGGCATGACCAACCAGATCCTGAGGGACATGATGGCCGGCCGGGCCGACCAGAGCGTCGCCGCGTCGGACCGGGGCATCTCGGCCG
>DSDX01000181.1 GCA_011048485.1 Candidatus Aminicenantota bacterium
ATCGGCGGCAGGACGCTGCTCGAGCACGTGCTGGCCCAGATCGGGCCGCTCTTCGACGAGGTCTTGGTCAGCGTTTCGCCGGGACAATCCCCTTCCCTGCCCCCCCGTGGGGCCGGGCGGCCGCGACGTCCACGGTCGGAGGATCACGCCGGCACGCCCGAGACGCCGCTTCGCGTCATCGAGGACGACACGCCCGGCCAGGGTCCCATCGGGGGCGTCCTGGCCGGATTGCGGGCCGCGCGGAACGACGCCTGCGCGGTCATCGCCTGCGATATCCCCGACATCGACCTCCCCCTTCTCCGGGCGCTGGCTCGCGCCGCGGCGGAGGCCGGGATCGCCGTGCCGATGGGCCCCGGCGGCCTCCACGAACCGCTCTTCGCCGTCTACCGCCGGTCCGTCATCCCGGCGATCGAAGCGCTCCTCGCCCGCGGGGAGCGCAGCCTCCTGCCGCTCTACGGCCGCATTCCCACGGCCGTAGTCAGGTTCGCCGATCCCGGCCGCGTCCCCAATCTCAACACCCGGGCCGATTACGAGGCCTACCTCGGCTCGAGCGTCGGGCCGAAGCGGATCCTATCGTCGAGCCGAAAGGGCTCGTCCGGGAAGCGGGGAACCAAGGGCCCCGGATCCGCCGGACGCGGAAAGGCCGAGAGGCGGAGCCGCGCCTAGGGCCTCGACTCGCCGGGCCGGGCGACCAGACCGTAGAAGTGGAGCCGGCCGGCCGCCTCGCCGGCCAGGACGAACGCGAACGCAAGAAGCAGGGGCGCCCCGGCCCCTTTCTCGTTCATGATGTGACCGGCGCCGGAGGCGATGTCCGCCACCGCGAAGACGAGCCCTGTCCCGAGGCAGGCCAGTCTGGCCCAATGAAAAGACCGGGGCGGCACGCCGGGCGGGCGCAGGGACGGGACGGGCCGGGCCCCCAGGACCCCGTGCCGGGGCGCAAGGAGGGCGGCCGCGAGGATCCCGGCCGCGATGACGATCGAGGCCCCGACCATCAGGTCGGGACCGAACACGCCGGGCCCGGCGACGGCCCGGACGATGATCTCCGTGGCCAGGGCGCCCAGGGCCAGGGTGGTCATGACGAAGGACAGGGGCGTATGGGCCCCTCTCCACGCCGGCAGAGTGGGCAGCATGTAGAGCCTGATCATGCTGACCAGGAAGAACCCGCCGGCGAGACAACCGGCGACGAGCAGGGCCCAGATGAGGCCCGGCGCCGGGGCGCGGGTCCAGGCCAGCCAGCCCGAAGCCGCGACGAGGGCCATGAAGGCGAGCTCGCCGAGGATCTCCCGGCTGAGCCAGGAGGACCGCAGGTTGGACACCGCGAACCGGGCCCTGAGGGGATGGCGGAGGTGGAAGAAAGAGACCGCCGCCGCGAGGGCCGTGACCAGGCCGACGAAAGCCAATACGAAAAGCCAGCTCGTGCGCCAGCCATAGAGCGGGGTGCGGAACCGGACCAGGAAGGGCAGGTGGAACAGCCAGAAGACGCCGACGGCCATCTGTCCAAGGACGGTGAAGACGACGAGCGGCCACTCCCTGAGCATGCGCGGTCAGAGCTCTTCCCAGTTGGCCACGTCGGCGCCCCGCTCCGCGGCCCGGGCGGCGTCGCGGTGGGGCTTGATGACCAGGGCCGGTTCGGTCTGGGCGGGATCCGGCAGGGGGAAGATCCGGCGAACATCGCCGTGCTTCTTCCGGAGCTCGTCGATGTCGCCGAAATCGAGAGCCCGCTGGGGGCAGGCCGCGACGCAGGCGGGCGTCCCGCCGCCATCGATGGCGTCGTAGCAGAAATCGCACTTGGACACGGTGTTGGTCCGGGCGTCGAAGCGGAGGGCCGTGTAGGGACAGGCCCACTCGCAGTAGCGGCAGCCGATGCAGGCGCCCGTGTCGACGAAGACGATGCCGTCGTCCCTTTTCCAAATGGCCTTGACGGGACAGGCCAGGCCGCAGACGGGGTTCTCGCAGTGGTTGCAGGCCATGGAGACGTTGTAGGCGACGACCGACGGCACCCAGGCCTCGCCTGTCTTCTCCCAGCCCCCGCCGGCCACCTCGTAGACGCGCCGCCACAACACGCCGGGCTCGAGATCGTTGCGGTCCTTGCAGGCCATTTGGCAGGCCTTGCAGCCGGTGCAGGCCGCGGCGTCGAAGAAGAACCCGTACTGCCTGACCATCCTAGGCCCCCTCCGCCTTTTCAACCTGGACCATGATGGTGTGCTGGGCGTTGCCGAAGGCCAGCGGCGTCCAGCGCTCCGACGACAGGACGTTGACCGAGCCGCGGCGGTCGACGCCGTCCGCGTCGGGCGTCCACCAGGCGCCCTGAGGCAGCGCGACCACCCCGGGCATGAGGCGCGGCGTCACCCGGCATTTGACGACGACGGTCCCCCGGTCGTTCCAGACCTTGACCAAGTCGCCGTTCTTGACGCCGCGGGCCGCGGCGTCGACGGTGCCGATGAACAGCCGCTGCGGGAAGGCCTCCTCGAGCCAGTCCACGCCCTCGAAGGTCGAATGGACCCGCGAGAGATAGTGGTGCCCGATCAGGGACAGCGGGTATTTCGCCGCCTCCGGCCCGAACGGGCTCTCCCACTCCTGGATGTACTTGGGGACGGCCGGGATCTCGTCGGGCCGGTTCAGGTCGTGGAGCGTCTTGGAGAAGATCTCGATCTTGCCGGAGGGCGTCTGGAGCGGGTGTTTCTCCGGGTCGCGGCGGAAGTCGGCGAAGGCCACGGCCGGCTGCGTCACCGGGAGCGAGTACACGCCGGCGTTCGAGCGCTCGAACTCGTCGAGCGTGGGCAGGCCCGGGAAGCGGGTCTGGCGGTAGCGGTCGAGAGACCAAGCCACCCAGTCGCGCTCGGTCCGGCCCTCGGTGTAGGCCTTCTCGAGGCCCAGGCGCGAAGCGATCTCGGCGCAGATGCGGTAGTCGCTCTTCGTCTCGAATGGCGGTTCGACGACCTTGGGCATGAGCAGGACCTCGTCGCCGTACTTCCAGCCGTCCTCGAGGCCCCAGGTCTCGAACTGGGTGCAGACCGGCAGGACGAGGTCGGCGAACTTGGCCGTCGGGGTCAGGAAGTTGTCCTGGACGAGCAGGAACTCGACCTTGGTCTCGTCGGCCAGGATGCGGGCCGTCCGGTTGACATTGGCGTGCTGGTTGACGAGGGCGTTGCAGGCCACGGCCCAGATGCACTTGATGTCGGTCGTGAGCCTCTCGGCGCCCCGGACGCCGTCGGCTCGGCCCATCTCGTGACCTCGGAGGACGGCCTCGGTCCAGAGGAAGCTCGGGATGAGGGCCTTGACCGGGTTCGCGCCGACCGGGAAGACCAGCCAGAAAGGCCCGCCGTCGGGGGCCTGGAGGGCCAACCCGCCGGCCCAGCCGCCGGGAACGCCGACGTTGCCGGTCATGGCCGCCAGGACGCAGCCGGCCCGGACGGCCTCCTCGCCGTAGGCGCGGCGCTGCATGCCGTAGCCTTGGTAGAGGACGCCGGGCTTAGTCGTGGCGTATTCGCGGGCCAGGCGGGCGATCGTGGCCCGGGGAACGCCGCAGATGGGCTCGGCCCAATCCGGCGTTTTGGCGACGCCGTCGCGCGTCCCGAAAAGGTAGTCCCTGTAGCTCTCGGCGTTTTCGGCCCCGGCCGGCATCTGCGTCCCGTCGAAGCCGACGCAGTGGGTCCGCACGAACTCGGCGTCGTAGAGCTTCTCGTCGACCAGGACGTAGGCCATGGCCGACATCATGGCCGCGTCCGTCCCCGGCCGGATGGGCACCCACTCGTCGGCAAGGGCCACGGCGCTCAGGGTCATGCGGGGATCGACGCAGACGACCCGGGCGCCCCTCTCGCGGGCCTTCTGGACGAAGTATTCGCTGTTGGTGCCGTCGCGCATCTCGGCCGGGTTCCAGCTCCACATGAGGATGTATTTCGCGTTGAGCCAGTCCTGGCGCTGATTGCCGGTGACGGTCGTGCCGTAGACGTAGGGCGTGGCGGCCGAGATGGCCGCCCAGGAATAGCTGTTGTAGAAGCCGAGCGAGCCGCCGTAGAGGTTCATCAGCCGCTGGGCGGTCTGGCGCCCGTTGATCTGGTTGTAGCTGCCCGTGCCGTAGGGGACGTAGAAGGCCTCGTTGCCGTAGGCCTTCTTGAGGCGCTCGAACTCGGCGGCGATGCGGTCGAGAGCCTCGTCCCAGGAGATGCGTTCGAACGTGCCCTCGCCCCTTTTCCCCACCCTTTTCATCGGGTGCTTGAGGCGGTCGGGATGATACTGCCGCTGGCGGTAGGCCCGGCCCCGGACGCAAGCCCGGAGCTGGGGGTCGGCCACGGTGTCGCCGGGCCGGTCATCCGTCTCGATGCGGGCGATGACCCCGTCGCGGACGAAGACCTTGAGCAGGCAGCGGCCGCCGCAGTTGTGGGAGGGACAGCCGACGCGGACCATGCGCTCCTCGGCGGGCGCTTGTTCAACGAGAGCGTGGCGGGGGTCGCGGCGCCGGAAGCCGGCGGCCAGTCCTTTGGAGG
>DSDX01000147.1 GCA_011048485.1 Candidatus Aminicenantota bacterium
CTCTGGACGAGGGACGAGCTCGACCGGGCGCTGGGGGCAGAGGACGGCGAGTTCGCGGCCGTCGTCTTCCGGGTCAAGGAGGAAGGCGGGGGCGCCGGCCCAGGGGATCCGCGGGAGGGCCGGAACGTCCTGCGGGACGGCCGCTTTCCCGACGGGGCCGGGACGGACTTCAAGGCCGCCAGGGCGCGGCTCGAATCGATACGGAGGAAGCTCCTCCGGGCGCGCGAAGAACGGCCCCGGCCGTTCAAGGACACGAAGATCCTGGCCGACTGGAACGGACTGATGATCGCGGCGCTGGCGGCCGTCTCCAGGATCACGGGGCGGGACCACTACCTCCGGGCGGCGGCCGCGGCGGCCGACTTCGTCTGCGACAGGATGCGCGGCCCCGACGGACGGCTCCGCCACGCGTTCGCGGCTGGCGTGGCCCGGGTGCCGGGCTTCGTCGACGACTGCGCTTTTCTCATCAAGGGCTTGACCGCCCTCTACGAAGCGGGGTTCGAGCCCCGGCATCTCGAGCGGGCTCTGGAGCTCGTCGACGAGGCGGTCGCGGCCTTCTGGGATGGAAGCGAAGGCGGGTTCTTCCTCAGCTCGGATGGGACGGGCTTTCCCAAGCGCAAGGAGACCGCGGACGGGGCGACCCCGTCCGGGAATTCGGTCATGTTCATGAACCTGATGCGGCTGGCCCGCCTGACCGGCCGCGGGGATCTCGAGGACCGGGCCGCGCGTCTGGCCGAGGCGTTCGCGGCGGAGATCGCCGCCCAGCCCCGGCTGTACACGGGTTTCCTCTGCGGGCTCGACTATGCCCTCGGACCGACCCGGGAGGTCGTGGTGGTCGGCAGGTCCGAGGCGCCGGAAACACGCGAGCTGCTGGCCGTCCTGAAGGGAGCGTGCCCGCGCGACACGGCCGGGCTGTTCAAGCCGACCGACGCGCCCGAGGCCGCGGAGGCGGTCGAGCGTCTGGCCCCCTTCACGAAAGAGCTGGACGAAGGGGGCGGCCCGGCCGCCGCCTACGTCTGTTCGGGGGGCGCTTGCCTGCTCCCCGTCTCGACGGCGGCCGAGCTGCGCGAGGGCCTGAGAAAGCCGGTCGGCGTCACTTCAGGACGACCTCGCACTCGCCCGTGATCGAGGCGTCCTTGGCGTCCCGGACCTTGATCGTCAGCTTGTCGCCCTTGGCGAAGCCGGGGTTCTTGAAGTAGACCGGGGTCACGAAACCGTCGAAGGCGGTCATGTGCCCTTCGGTCACGGCCAGGGCCGACTGGAGCGTGAGCGGGGGAAAGAAACTGGACTCGTCGGGGAACTGATAGAGCCTGACCCACGAGGACATGATGCCCTCCTTGCCCAGGCGCCGGTAGAAATCGACGTCCCGGATGACCCCGCCGTAGTCCCCGCGGAGCTCGGCGAGCGTCGGCATGGGGTACTCCCGGCCCTTGTACACCATAACCACGTCTTTCGCCGCGACGGTGACGCTGGCGCTCTGGTCCCTGGCGGCCATGAAGAGGACGAACATGGCGTAGGGGTTGTCGAGCGACCGGACGACGAGCCCGGCGTCGACGGCCATGAGGATGGGGCCCGATTCATCGGCGAAGGCCCCCAAGCCCAGGTCCTGGCTCTGGGGATAGGCCGCCGGCGCGAGAGTGAGGGCGAGGGCGATGGCGATCGCGACTGGCGCGTTCTTTACGGTTCTCATTGGAGTCTCCTTTCCGTATTCCGTTGGGCCCGCTCTCGGCGGGCCGCACGATCATGGGTGCAAGGAGCATGCCAAGGCCCGGATGGCGGCGGCCGCGGGGGGCCGACAGGCAGATCGGAGCCCCGTGTCCTCGAGGAAGGACAGAGGCTGTCCTATTTCCTACTAATTTTATCGTTTTTAGGGGTATTGGGGGGACGGTCATCCCTCATCCCCGCTCCGGGGGGCTCGCGGCCAATCTCCGGTTGAATTGGCTCCGCCGTTTGAATAGAATCATCGTGCCGTGGGCGAAAGACGCGCGACCCGAACATTCCCCTCCTTGATGCCGCAGACCCGCCGTTCCCTCTCCCGCTGAAGGATTCCAGGGAGCCGTCCGTTCGCCGGCCGGGACTATCGGCAAGGAGGGTGCTCATGGGCGACAGGAAATGGGGCGCGTCGAGACGGGAATTCCTCAAAACGGCCGCGCTGGGGGCGGCCGCCCTTCCATTCGTGCCTCGAAGAGGAGGGGCTCATGGCCCGCGAACGGCCGGCGAGGGCGCCGGTTTCAAGCTCAAGTACGCGCCCGGTCTGGGGACGTTCGAGGCCCACGCCGGCAAGAACCCGGTCGATCAGCTCAAGTTCATGGCCGACCAAGGCTTCGGCGCCTGGTTCGACAACGGCCTGATGGGGCGCCCCGCCGCCGAGCAGGAGGCGTTGGCGCGAGAATCGGAGCGCCTGGGGATGACCATCGGGCCCTTCGTCGTCTACGCCGACTTCAAGGTCGAGTCCTTCGTGAACCGGGACGCGGCCGTCCACGACATGCTGACGGGCCGGTTCAAGACCGCGATCGAAACGGGCCGGCGGACGGGCTGCCGCTGGACGCTCGCCGTTCCGGGCCGCTACAACCTGAGCCTGGACTGGGGCTACCAGACGGCCAACGTCGTCGAGAACCTCAAGCGCTACGCGGGGATGTGCGAACCCGCGGGCCTCGTCATCGTCCTCGAGCCTCTCAACCCCAAGGACCACCCCGGTCTCTTTCTGACCAAGATGGCCCAGGCCTACCAGATCTGCAAGGCCGCCGCCAGCCCGTCGGTCAAGATCCTCGACGACATGTACCATCAGCAGATCACCGAGGGCAACATCATCCCCAACATCGACGCCTGCTGGGACGAGCTGGCCGCCTTCCACATCGGCGACTCGCCGGGGCGAAAGGAGCCGGGCACGGGCGAGATGAACTACCGCAACATCTTCAAGCATATCCGCGGCAAGGGCTACACGGGCGTCCTCTGCTGCGAGCACGGCAAGAGCAAGCCCGGCCTCGAGGGCGAGAAGGCCTTCCTCGCGGCCTACCGCTCCGCCGACAATTTTTAGGGAAGGAAGAAGGGGTCAAACCTACCTTTTGCAGCAAAAGGTAGGTTTGACCCCCTCTTGAAAGGGAGAAGAAATGGATGACAACGGACTGACGCGCAGGGATTTCCTCAAGACCGCCTCGGCGGCCTCCATGGCCACGCTCGTGGCGGCCGTCTCCGGCTCGGGCGGGCGGTGCGCCTCCGGCTCCGACGCGATCCGCATCGGCGTCATCGGGGCGGGCGGCCGCGGCACGGGCGCGGCCATCAACGCCGTGGAGGCCGCCCCCGGGGTCGAGATCGTGGCCCTTTACGACCCGTTCCAGGACCGCATCGAGCGATCGCTCAAGACGCTCCGGGAGAAGGTCCCCGACGCGGTCAAGGTCACCCCGGAGACCTGCTTCACCGGGCTCGACGGCTACAAGAAACTCCTGGCGATCGAGGACATCAATTATATCGTCACCGCCGCCCCGCCCGGCATCCGGCCTCTCCACCTCGAGGCCTGCGTCAAGGCCGGCAAGAACGTCTTCATGGAGAAGCCCGTGGCCGTCGACCCGGCCGGCGTGCGCTCCGTCATCGCCAGCTCGGAACTGGCGGCCAAGAAGGGCCTGGCCATCGTCGCCGGCACCCAGCGCCGTCACCAACAGAGCTACCTCGAGACCATGGAGCGGGTCCACGACGGGGCCATCGGCGAGATCGTCGGCGGGCAGTGCTATTGGAACCAGGGCGAGCTCTGGGTCATCCCCAAGACGCCCGAGATGAGCGAGATGGAATGGCAGTGCCGCAACTGGCTCTACTTCACCTGGACCTCGGGCGACCACATCGTCGAGCAGCACGTCCACAACATCGACGTCATGAACTGGGCCATCGGCGCGACGCCGGTCAAGGTCATGGGCATGGGCGGACGGGAGGTCCGGACCGGGCCGGAATACGGCAACATCTTCGACCACTTCGCCGTCGAATTCGAGTACCCGGGCGGGATCCGGATCCTGAGCATGTGCCGCCAGATCAAGGGCTGCGCCGACCGCGTCGAGGAAAAGATCGTCGGCACGAAAGGCCACGCCTTCGGCTACGGCGAGATCGCCGGCCCCGAGGCCTGGAAGTTCGAGGGCGACGAGGCCAACCCCTACGTCGTCGAGCACGCCGATCTCATCGCCAGCATCCGCGGCGGCAAGCCCCTCAACGAGGGCCGAAGGATCGCCGAGAGCACCATGTGCGCCATCATGGGCCGCATGAGCGCCTACACGGGCCGGGCCATCTCCTGGGACTGGGCCATGAACGCGTCCAAGCTGGACCTCTTCCCCGCGAAGTACGAGTTCGGCCCGAACCCGGTCGACCCGGTGGCCGTGCCGGGCGTGACGCCGCTCGTCTGAGCGCCGCGACGCCGGGCCCGCGGGCGGACGTACGAGCGGGCGAGCGAACGAGCGAGCGGGAAAGACGCATCGAGAACGGGACGTAACGGAC
>DSDX01000024.1 GCA_011048485.1 Candidatus Aminicenantota bacterium
ACTGCAGGCCGGCCCGCCCGGCCGGCCTGCAGTCGCTCCTCGGCTGGACCAAGGTCCGCGTCCTGGTGCCGCGCGGCGGCAAGAACCTCAAGCTCGTCGAAATGGCCGGGCGGAACGCCGAGGCCTTCCTCCGCAGGCAGGCCGACGAGGGCCGGCTGCGCCTCGAGGCCCTGCAAGCGGCCCTTGATCTCCCCGCGCTCCCGCGCACGATCGAAGGTTTCGACATCTCCAATACGGGCGGCGAGGAATCGGTCGGCTCGCTCGTCGTCTTCCGCGACGGCCGGCCGGACAAGGATTCCTATCGCCGCTTCCTCATCCGTACGGTCGAAGGTCCCAACGACGTCGCCAGCCTGGAAGAGGTCCTCGTCCGGCGCTACCGCAAGCTCCTCGACGAGAAAGCGCCCCTTCCCGACCTGGTCATGGTCGACGGCGGCAAGCCCCAGCTCGGGGCGGCCGAGAAGGCCTTGGCGGCCCTCGGGCTCTCACGCCTCCCGCTCGTCTCCCTCGCCAAAAGGGAAGAGATCCTGTTCACGCCGGAACGGCGCGACGGCCTGCGCCTCGACCGGACCTCCCCCGCCCTCAAGCTTATTCAGGCCGTGCGGGACGAGACGCACCGTTTCGCCATCGCCCTCCACCGCGGCCGGCGCGAGAAGCGGAGTTTCGCCTCGCGGCTCGACGGCATCCCGGGCATCGGCCCGAAGAGGAAGTCCGCGCTCCTGGCCCGTTACGGAAGCATCGAGGCCATCCGCGACGCCCCGCGGACGGAGCTCGAAGCCCTTGTCGGGGCGGCCGGCGCGAAAAAGGTCCGCGAGCGCCTTGGTCGCAAGCGGGAATGACGTCAGGGAACGGACGTCAGAGCACCAAGCGGACGGCCCAGCTCAGAACGAGAGCGACGCCGATGCTCAGCCCGGTCGAGACGAGGGCCCACTTCCTGCCGATCTCCTTCCACAGGATGACGAACGTGGACAGGCAGGGAATGAAAAAGCTGATGAACACCGTGAAGACGACGATCTGTTCCCGGGTGATGACGGTCATCAGGTTCTGATAGTCGACGCCGAGGGCCTGGAGCATCATGATGAGCGAGAGCTCCTTGCGCAGGAAGCCGAAGACGAGGGTCACGCCGAGGTCGTGCGGCAGGCCCAGCCCCTGGACGACGAGCGGGGCCAGGATATCGTTGACGATCCGATCGGCCTTGAAAAAGGTCAGCAGGCTCAGCATGATGCTGCCGCCGATGAGGATGGGCCAGGCCAGCTTGATGAACGAATGGATCTGGAGCCAGGTCTTGCGGGCGATGGAGTTCAAGCGCGGCGCCTTGAGCGAGGGGATCTCCAGGATCAGGCCCGGCGAGGGCTCCTTCATGAACCGGCTGACGGCCCAGCCCACGAGCGCGACGACGGCGATGTTGACGGCGTAGAAACCCATGGCCCAGAGCGGGCCCAGATAGAAGGCCACCAGGGCCAGGACGATGGTCGTCCGAGCCGAACAGGGTATGAAAGGGATGAGGATCGAGGTCAGGACCCGGTCGTGGTGGGACTCCAACATCCGGGTCGAGACGACGGCCGGGACGTTGCAGCCGAAGCCCAGGATGAACGGCGAGACCGATTTGCCGTGGAGCCCGATCCGATGCATGAAAGCGTCGAGGAGAAAACCGGCTCGGGCCAGATAGCCCACGTCCTCGAGGGCCGACATCAGGAAGAGCAGGGGCAGGAAATACGGGAGGACGATCGCGATGCCGCCGCCGATCCCCTGGATGAGTCCCTCCGCCAAGTGGTAGAGCAATCCGTCGCCGAGACTGGCCGCCAGCACGGCCCTGAGCTTGATGAACGGGCTGAGCAGGAGGGTCTCGAGAGGGCTTCCAACCATAAAGATAATGAAGAAAAAGGCCAGGAGGACGGCGGCCAGGATGACGTAGCCGAAGAACGAGTGCATAAGGACGGCGTCGACCTTCTTGTCCCAGGTCAGGCGCCGGCCATGGAGGATGCGGCTGCTCTCCTCGAACAGTTTCATGGCCTGGTGATGGCGTTCGGCCGAGATGACCTCGTAGGCGGGCACGCCGCGGCGGCCCTCGATGGTCCGGCGCACACGGTCGACGGCCTCCTTCAGGCCGGGCTCGACCTGCCCCAGGATCCGGCCGCAGGCATGGCCGGCCGTCTCGATGAGCTTGATGGCCGTGAAGCGGGTATTCGAAACGACGGGGAATTCCGGCGGCATGAGACGCGCGACCTCGGCGATCATGTCCTCGACATCGTCCGAGTAACTCGGCGGCCTGGGCTGCTGGCCCTTGTCGATGACCTCGAAGACCCGATCCAGGAGCTCGCGGACGCCGCGGCCGTGGGCGGCGATGGTCAGGACGACGGGGACGCCGAGGAGGCGCTCAGCCTTGACCGCATCGAGCTCGATGCCCTTGCGCTCGGCCAGGTCGACCATGTTCAAGGCGACGACCGTCGGATAGCCCAGTTCGACGAGCTCGAGCGTGAGCTCGAGGCCGCGGCTCATGGTCGAGGAATCGACGACGTTGACGACCAGGTCCGGCTTCTCCGCGAACAGGTGCGTCAACACGACTTGTTCGGTCGGGTCATCGGGGCAAAGCGAGTATGTCCCGGGCAGGTCGACGACATCGAGGAGGCGGCCCTCGATGTTGACCCGGCTGTGGGTGTGCTTGACGGAGGTCCCGGGGAAGTTGGACGTCTCGGCTTTGGGCCCGGCGATGGAGTTGAAAAGGGTGCTCTTCCCGCCGTTCGGCTGTCCGATTAAGACGACGGTCGGAACCTCAGGCCGGCTCATAGACGGGTTCGACGATGACCTTCATGGCGACGCCGTGGCCCAGGGCAACGGTCGTATCCGAGGCGCAGTTTCTGACGAGGATGGGCCCGCGGAAGATGGCCTTGCCGTCCAGCTGGACGATATCCCCCTTGTGGAACCCCAAGGCCAGCAGACGGCGCCGCACGCTTTCGCCTCCCGCGAGATCGACGACCCGCAGGCGCGCTCCATGAGGGGCCTCAAGCAAATTCATGTTCACTCCGACGCTCTAGTCTAGCAGAGTTGCTTGGCTTCGCCAAGATTAGGTTATTAAAGAAAATACGGAATCGGTCCAGCTTGCCGTCAAGCTTAGACGGCTGTTTCTCTAGGCTAAAAAGGGGTTCTAAGGCTCTCTCGCAGTAAGCCACGCACAAAAAGCGAAACCTATAGACGGCCGCGCTTAAAGGCTTGTTTTGGGGCCCGATTTCACGTCGCTAAGCGGTTTCCCAAGCTTGGCTTGGAGCGTAACCTATTTTTTATGTTGCCGTTGCGCCAGCCAAGCAATCAATAGAGGACCTTGGCCTCGCCGAGCTCGGCGATGCGCTTGTCGAGCCAGGCGATGATCGCGTCCCGGCGCGACAGGGTCGCCGCGATCTCGTCGTCGTCCAGGTATTCGCCGACGATCTCCCGGATCGATTCCGCGGTCAGGGCCCGGAGGGCGTCGACGAAGGCCCGGGGCAGCGTTTCCATAATGAATTTCGAGCTCTCCCGGTTCTTCTCGTCATAGATGAGATCGGTCCTGGCCCTCTTGGTGGCCGAGAACGAGCGGGAGTGGTCGATGAGGATCATCCGCCAATCCTCCATGATGAGGTAGTTCCGCTGGTGCCGGTCGACGTTATAGATGAGATTGTCGAAGGCCCTTTGCAGGCAGAGGTTGCGGGCATTGTAGAGGGCCTTGATGCCCGGCGGGCGCAGGTCCTTCTTGATGATGGCCTCCATGTTGTTCCAGGCGTCGAACCAGAGCTGGCACGATCCCCTGGCCCCCTGGTACCTGCGTTCGACCGTGGCCGGGACCATGTGGACGCCCAGGGCCCGGCTCAAGCGATACGCGGCGATCTCCCCTTTCCACGTTTCCTTGAATCCCTTGATCCGGTCCCCCAGCACGTCCTTCCAGAGCGCCTTTCGCTGGACGCCGTCCTTCTCGAGCGTCAGGACCCAGGGATTCGTCACCGCCAGGGCCCCAGTGAGCTGCTCCTGGCCAATGACCTCGGCCGTCTTGAGGAATTCCTCCCACTTCTCGTATTCGGCCTGGTCGGCCTCGGTGAGCTGGGCTAGGAGCCCGCTTCCCGCCCCCAGGACGCAAGCCATCAGGAAAGCAAGGACACACTTTCTCATCATGATACCCTCCCCATAAAGGCCATAATCTCTGTCCCGAGTGTAATCCCGCCCCGCGGTCTTGTCAACAGTCGGCCGCATCGGATCGTCGGTCCCGGCGGCTCTCCCGAAACGGCCAGGGAAGCCGACCGGCCTCCCTGGGAGCCCGTTCCCCCCGTTTCAGCCGCCCCGTTCGTCGTGCCAGGACCGCCGCCAAATTGACTTTGGAGGGCAGTTCTGATAAACCATGGTAAATGTATAAGTGGATCTACCGCAAGCTCTTCGGCACCGATAACGATCGCACCCTCAAGAGGATATCCCCGCTCGTCTCCGTCATCAACGACCTCGAAC
>DSDX01000245.1 GCA_011048485.1 Candidatus Aminicenantota bacterium
AGAAGGGCTACACCCGGGTCCTCGAGATCGGCACGTCCACGGGACACTCGGGGATCTGGCAGGCCTGGGCCCTGAGCAAGACCGGAGGCCGCCTCGTCACCATCGAGATCGAGGAGTTCCGTCACCTCGCCGCCATCCGCAATTTCAAGGCGGCGGGGCTCGAAGTTTTCATCGATGCCCGCCTCGGGGACGCCCGCAAGCTCGTCAACGAGCTCCAGGGGCCGTTCGACCTCATCTTCATCGATGCCGACAAGAACTGGACCCTGAATTATTTCGAGACCCTCCTGCCCAAGCTCGAGACCGGAGGATGCTTCGCCGTCCACAACGTCACGAGCCTCGGCTATATGAAGGGCATCCGGGAATTCCTGGAGAAGGTCCGCGGCCTCGATTTCATGAGGACGACCATCGACGAGAACGCGAGCGGCGGCATCTCGCTGAGCTTCAAGACCAAGGGCCCGTCTTGACCCCCGGGCCCGACCCCCATAAGATGACCTGGATATCCGCGTCACACAAGGAGTCCGCCATGAATCGTCCGAACGCTGCGAGCCCGGCGCCCGCCGGCTCATTCCGTGAACGCCTCCTCAGGGGCGATCGGCTCATCGGGACCATCATCAGCCTGCCGTCGCCGGAGCTGGCCGAGATCGCCTCCGACGCCGGGTTCGACTGGCTCTTCGTGGACATGGAGCACGGGACCCTCGAGGCGGGCGACGTCACCCGGCTGGCCCAGGCCGCGCGCGAGCCCTGCGCCTGCCTCGTCCGCGTCCCCGAGAGCCAGGAGATGTGGGTCAAGAAGGCCCTGGACACCGGCGCCGCGGGCATCATCGTTCCCCACGTCAACAGCGCCGAGGAGGCCCTCCGGGCCGTCCGGTGGGCCAAGTACCCCCCCGAGGGCGGACGGAGCGTGGGCTTCAGCAGGGCCAACCGCTACGGCGCACGCTTCCAGGAAAATGTCGAGACGGCCAACTCCAGGACCGTCGTGGTCGTCCAGGTCGAGCACATCGACGGGGTCGGTTCCATCGAGGCCATCCTCGATGTCCCGGGCGTGGACGCCGTGTTCGTGGGCCCCTACGACCTGTCGGGCAGCCTGGGCAAGCCCGGCCGCATCCAGGACGACGACGTCCGCGAGGCCATCGGGGCCGTCGCCTCGGCCTGCGCGGCCAGGAAGGTCCCGGTGGGGATCTTCGCCGCCGACATCCCCGCCTCGGCCAAGGCCCTCGAGGACGGCTACACCCTGGTCTGCTCGGGTGTCGACCTCGGTTTCTACGCCCGGTCGGCGGCGGCCGTCGTCAAGGAGCTCGGATCAAGAAATCCTTGACACCCTCCCGGTTATATACTAGATTTTGTGTGGATTGCCATGGGCCGCTACAATCTAAAGTATTTCATGCGTCCCATGGAGGCCGGCCCCTAGATGGCCCGCGAGCAGATCGACAAGACCAAGGCGGGAGCGCTTCCCGTCGTCCTTATCGTCGATGACGACCTCGGCTACCTCGAGAGGCTGCAGCGGGCCTTAAGGGACTTCTTTTCCGTCTACACGACGACCAGCGGCGTCGAAGCCATCCATCTCATCAAAGCGCTCCCGAAGGTCAACGTCTTGGTCGTCAACGAGGACCTGCCCCGGATGAAGGGGACCGAGCTGCTCCGGTTCCTCAAGGAGATCTTCAAGAGCTCGGACGCCATTATCAAGATCCTGCTGACGGAGTCCACCTCGAACGGGACGACGATCGACCTGGCCAGCTACGGGCGCATCGATTGCTGCCTGGCCAAGCCGTCGGACCCGGGCGTCCTGCGCCGCAAGATCAGCTTCCTCATCGCCCAGCGCTCCCGCGAGAAGCGCTCGTCCATGCGGGTTACCCTCGACGACTCGAGGGACATCCGCATCGAGATGGGGCTGCTGGGCGAGGCCAAACTGGTCAACATCAGCGAGAACGGCATGTTCCTCAGGACCCTCTCGCCCTCCCCCGAGGGTTCGGACGTGCCGCTGACGGTCGAGCTCCCGGACGGCCGGCAGTACGCGCTGAACGGCCGCATCGTCCGCCAGGACGCCGACGAGGGGGGCATGGCCATCGAGTTCAGGTCGCTCGACGACGCCAGCCGTCTGTCGCTCCTTCAGTTCATGTCGGACCACGTCGCCATCCGCGACCTGGCCGAGCTCAAGCTACGCTACCCCTTCCTGAAGACCGACGAAATGGTCCTGTTCACCGATTCGGTCAAGATCGAATCGCTCATCCGCGAGGCCCTGGCCCGCAAGGCCGAGGTCGCCGCCGTCCCCGCCAACTCGGGCAATCCCGAGATCCTCACCTTCAGGGACGTGCGGGCGCCCGAGGCCTGCGTCCTGGCCGGGGAGAAGCTCGACGTCAAGTATAAGACCTCGGACCTGCTCTTCGTGTCCTTTCAGATCGGCTACGCCACCTACAATTTCGAGACCATGATCTCCAGGATCGCGCCCGACGGGGAGGCCATGGTCTGCCTCTACCCGAGGGTCATGTTCTATTCCGAAAAACGGGCCGAGAGGCGGATCACGCCGGCCGGCGACCTGCAGGTCGAGATCCCGCTGCCTTCGCCGTTCGACCGCAAGGTGCGCGGCCGCATCACCGACATCAGCCCGAACGGCATGAGCTTCGTCGCCAACGGCGAGATGCCCGTCCTTCTCAAGGGCACGCCGCTCGAGACCCTATCCGTCCTCGACGGGGACCAGGTCCTTTGGCAGGAGACCGGGGAGGTCCGCCACGTGGCCCGGGCGGCGGAGGAGGGCGAGGGCCCCGGCCTCAAGTACGGCGTCCAGTTCGGCATCAGCCGGATGAGCATCCAGTCGGTCCACGCACCCGACCCGGACTTCGCCCGCCGCGGCGAGGACCAACGGGACCGCGCCGCGTTCCCGGCCGCGGGCCAGGCCCCGCCCGATTTCGTCCAAGCCTCGCTCATGGCCCCCCATGTGATCCGGCTCGAGAACCGCCGCGGCGAGGAGATCGTCGGCCTCCTGAACACAGCCTTGCCCTTGGACGACAAGCCCGTGCCCGTCGTGGTCGTGCCGCCCGCGTTCGGCAAGACGAAAGAGACGCTTTTCGGCCTGGCCCTGACGCTGGTCATGAATTTCAGGGCCCTGGGAGAGCCCCTGGCCGTCGTTCGCTATGACGGGATCCGGAGAAAAGGCGAAAGCCACAAGGACCCGGAGGCTTCGGAGCCGCCCTATGAAACGCTCAACTCCAGCACGAGCCAGGGCGCGGAGGACCTGCGGGCGGTCATCGACTGGCTCCAAGTCAGCCCGAAGATCAAGGCCAGCTCGATCATCCTGGTCACGTTCTCTCTCGCGGCCCTCGAAGCGCGCGTCGTCCTGAGGGATCCCGTCTGCCAGCAGCACGTCCAGTACTGGGTCTCCTGCATGGGCGCCCTCGAGTTCCGGCATATGATGAACCGGATCAATTGCGGGCTCGATCTCCTCGAACAATATCAGCTAGGCATCAATCTGGATGTCTATCCCATCCTCGGGAATTATATCCGGCATGTTCCCTATGCCTCGGACATCATCGTTAATGGCGTCGGCACCCTCGAACAAGCGCGCGAGGACATGGGCCGCATCGGGCTGCCCGTCACCTGGATCTACGGTCAGCACGACAAGTGGATCAGGCCGGAATTCATCCGCGATGTCATGAGCGTCCAGGCCGACGCGCCGCGGGATATCATCTCCGTGCCGATCGGCCATACGGCCAGGACCTCCAGGGAGGCGCTGCGGATGTTCGGGACCATTACCTCCCTCATCCACAGGTATCTCCACGGCTCGATGATCCAGCCCCTTGTCCCGAGCCGGAAAGACATGGAGATCATGCGCCGGGCCGAGAAGGACCGCCTGCCGCCCCGTGATCTCAAGAACAAGAGAGGCTATTGGCGCCGCTACCTCATCGGCGAGGGCAATCTGATCGGTTTCGACATCATGGCCATGGCCGATGAGTATCAGCAGCTGATGCGCGACCAGATGCGGGCGTTGGACCTCCGGGCGGGCGATCGCCTCCTAGATCTGGGCGGCGGAACGGGGAACTTCGTCGAACACGTTCTCCGCGACCTCGGGGAGATCCCCATTGATGTCACGATCGCCGACCTCGTCCCTGACGCGATGAAACAGGCCCGCACGAAGCTCCGTGACCGGATCGGTCGGGAGGAAGAACGGGATCGCGTCAATCTCCTGGCTCTCGATCTCGAGATGAACCGTTACCTGGCCATACGCCGCTTCCTGGACGGCGAGATCGGGGCCTTCGAGGAGATGGCCGACAAGGTCGAGAACCTGAACCTGGAAAGTGCCCGAAAGATCCAGGAGGACTACTCGCCGCGGCTCCATCGGATCCTCAGGGGCGAGAAGATCACGCAGGACCATGAGGATTGGCTGAAAACCCGCTTCGAACTCCAGGAGTTCCGGATCATCTCTGACTTCAACGCGGCCACGCGGTATGTCCGGAGG